>DXEA01000170.1 GCA_019115225.1 Candidatus Evtepia faecigallinarum | reverse complement strand
CAGCGGGTGACATTCCACTACAACTGCATCGGTGCCTTTGAGGTGCCGGATCGCCGGAAAATCCCCGAGCGGGATATTCTGCTGGAAACGAGAAAAGGCGTAGCATTAAGCTACGCCCCGGCGGTATAAAGGTGGTGTGGGATATGAGAGCATTTCTCTATTGCCGTGTCGCCCATGACGATTCTTTCGCATTGGAACACCAGCGGTTTCTGCTCCAGCTCTACGCAAAGCAGGCGGGATATACCATCATCGGCGCTGCGGACGAATACGGCAGCGGGCTCACATTAGACCGCCCGGCGCTCCAGAAAGTGACCGAGGCCGTTGTCGCTGGCAAGGTGGATGTGGTGTTAGTCCATAGCCTGACCCGGATAGGCCGGAAGTGGGGCATGACCCAAAGCTACATTGACCTGCTCACCCGGCACAAGGTGAAGCTCCTGTGCATCCGGGATCGGCTGCTGTTCAATGAAAACGGCGCTGCCCCAATTTTGACAATAAAAAATGCGGAGTGGCCTTTGTAGGATACTCAGATCCTATAAGGACACTCCGCATGGTCCGAGTGACAGGATTCGAACCTGCGGCATCCTGCTCCCAAAGCAGGCGCGCTACCAACTGCGCTACACCCGGATATGAAGTTGTGGGGTGGCCCGGGCGTATTCACCCAAATCAAGCGCGATACCACCTTCGCTACACCCGGATGGGTGCTCTCCCTATGGGAGAAGCACACCCATTATAGAGGAAACAGGCTCGGATTGCAAGGCGGGAGAGAAAATTTTCCCGCCCGGCGGGAGGGGCCAGAAGGTTGCCAAGGACCGGAAACTGCGGTAGAATAAGCAAAACCCAACAACAATGGAGCAAGATCATGGATTATTTTCACCTGTCCGAAGACCAACAGGATTTGTTAAAAATGAGCAACCTGGGCCTGGCCTACCTGGGCGACGCCGTCTATGAGGTCATGGTCCGGGCCTGGCTGTGCCTCCACGGCCGCCTGACCCCCGGCCGCCTGCACCGGGCGGCCCTGGACTATGTGGCCGCCCCCCGTCAGGCCGCCCTGGCCCAGGGGCTGCTGCCCCTGCTCACCGAGGAGGAGCTGCGGGCCTACAAGCGGGGCCGCAACGCCAACCCCCACGCCCACCCCAAGGGGGCCACCCGCCAGGAGTATCAGATCGCCACGGGGCTGGAGGCCCTCTTCGGCTGGCTCTACCTCCAGGGGAGGACCGACCGGCTCAACGAGCTCTTTGCCCACATGATGGAAGGAGGGGACTGACATGCCCATGGATGCCCTGTGTCTGTCCGCCGTGCTGGCGGAGACCGCAAAGAAAATCGTCGGCGGCCGGATCGACAAGGTCTATCAGCCCAGCCGGGACGAGGTTTTACTGCACATCCGGGGGACCGACGGCCCCTGCCGGCTGCTGCTGTCGGCCAACCCCAGCCGGGCCCGGCTGCAGCTGACCAACCTGCCCCGGGAGAATCCCGCCGAGCCCCCCATGTTCTGCATGTTGCTGCGGAAGTATCTGGTGGGCGGGAAGATCCTCTCCCTTCACCAGCCCCCCATGGAGCGCCTGGCCGAGCTGGACATCGAGGCCACCAACGAGATGGGGGACAAGGTCCGGCGGCGGCTGATCTTAGAGGCCATGGGCCGGCGCACGAACCTGCTCCTGCTGGAGGGGGAGGGGAGAATTGTGGACTGCCTGCGCCGGGTGGACGGCGACCTGACCCAGGCCCGCCCCCTGCTGCCGGGGCTTTTCTATCAGTATCCCCCCGTCCAGCCGGGGAAACAGGACCCCTCTGCCCTCACCCGGGAGACCTGGGACAGCCTGCTGGCCCAGAGCAAGGGGGACATCCCCGCCGACCGGTTCCTGCTGGACCACTTCCTGGGCCTGTCCCCTCTCATCGCCCGGGAGGTGGCCTTTGAAGCCCTGGACGAGGTGGACGCCCCTGTGGGCCGGGACCCGGAAAAGCTGGGGCAAAAGCTGACCGCCCTTCTGGAGCGGGTGGCCGGGGGCCAGGTCCAGCCCACCCTGCTGGTCCGGCAGGGGCAGGGGGTGGATTACTCCTTCCGGCCCATCCTGCAATACGGGCCGGAGACCGAGAGCAAGTCCTATCCCACCTTCTCCGCCCTGCTGGACGACTACTACCAGGCCAAGGAGACCACCGATCAGGTCCGGCAAAAGGGCCAGGATTTTTTAAAGTCCCTCACCCACGCCCGGGACCGCCTGGTGAAGAAGCTGGCCATGCAGACGGAAGAGCTGGCCCGGACGAAAAACCGGGAGACCGACCGCATCTATGGCGACCTGATCACCGCCAACCTCTACCGGATGGAGAAGGGGGCCAAGGTCCTGCGGGCGGAGAACTACTATGAGGAGGACTGCCCGGTCATCGAGATCCCCTTAGACCCCCTGAAAACGCCCCAGCAGAACGCCGCCAAATATTATAAGAACTACACCAAGGCCAAGACCGCCGAAAAGATGCTCAAAATTCAGCTGGAGAAGGGCGAAGGCGAGCGGGCCTATCTGGACAGCGTCCTGGACAGCGTCTCCCGGGCGGAGGGGGACCGGGACCTGGAAGAGATCCGCCAGGAGCTCATGGAGACCGGCTACCTCCGCCGCCGGGGCAAGGCCAAGGAGAAGATGAAGCGCCCGGCCACGAAACCCCTGGAGTTCCGCTCCACCGCCGGCCTGCGCATCTCCGTGGGCCGCAACAACCTGCAAAACGACCGGCTGACCACCAAGCAGGCGGGCAAGTGGGACTATTGGCTGCACACCCAGAAGATCCACGGCTCCCATGTGATCCTGTGGACGGAGGGGGGTCCCCCCGACGAGCAGAGCCTGCAGGAGGCCGCCATGCTGGCCGCCTGGTACTCCCAGGGCCGGGAGGGGAAGAAGATCCCGGTGGATTACACCCCGGTGAAGTTCGTGAAAAAGCCCGCCGGGGCCCGGCCGGGCATGGTGATCTACACCACCTATCAGACGGCCTATGTGGACCCGGACCCCAAGCTGGCAGAAAAGCTCAAAGCGTGAGAAAAAGGAGGCAGAGACCATGGATCATCGGGAAAAACTGGTCTGCTGGCGCTTCCAGTGCGCCAGGTATCTGACCTGTGCCCTGTCCGGGGGCACCGGCTGCTGCATCCAGCGGGACCCGGAGCAGCAGGAGCTGCCCGACGGGGCCTGCACCAAGGAGAAGGGGTATCCCTACTTCCGGCCCGGCAAGGAGGAAAACCCGGTCCACGCCTGGATGCGGAAGCATTGAACCATAAGAGGCACTGTCACACAAATGCTCACCTCCTCTCCACGCTGCCGCGCCCCGTTCCGCCGCAGCGTCCGTCGCCTTCCCCTTGGGTAAACACTGATTTAATTTTTTGAGAGATTGCGGTAAAATAGGGAAGAGAGGTGAAGGAAATGGAAAAGCAAATCAGCTTTACAGACTTGGAATACGGCAAAAGACGGAAGGTCACCA
>DXEA01000002.1 GCA_019115225.1 Candidatus Evtepia faecigallinarum | reverse complement strand
ATGGATGGGGCCTCCTTGGTAAGAAATGAAGGGGATCAGGTGCGATGGAAGAGCAGGGCGGTGGTCCTGCGGGTGAAGGGGGCGGCGGCAAACAGGTTCCAGAAAAAGGCCATGGGGAAATTTTTCAGCAGCGTGCCCACCCAGATGGCGGGCAGCTGGAGGGGACTGGCCCCGCCCAGGATGACGCTGAAGAGGATGGATGCAATGAGACTCATGGTGGGGCACATGACGGCGATGGTGCCCCCCTGCCGCAGGAGCTGATACAGGGACAGGGGCATCCCTTTTTCCCAATAGCGGTTGGCGATGCGGGCCCCCAGCCGGTTGCCCAACAGGCCGGAGACGGCAAAGACGATCACGCCCATGAACAGGCACTCCTGGAGGGCGTGGAGAAAGACCCCATAGCCCAGATTGCTCAGCCCGCCCGGCGCAGCCTGCAGCCCCTGTTGGATGGCGTTGTTGTACAGTTCCATACCATAGGTCATAGTATAGGACATGATGAGACCAAAGACAATGGCTTCTTTCTTACTTCCGGGCATAAAAACCCCTCCTTTCAAAAAAAGAAGCGTACAACATGGGCCGGACCCACGTTGTACGCTTTGCTTGCGATCTCGCTACACGCACCTTATGATTAACACAAAATTCCCCCGCCGTCAATCTTTTTTTCCCCGGCGAAAGGTGATACAATAGGGGCATCAAAGACACAGGAGGGCGTCGGCATGGGAAAGTCGATCAAGCTGCTGGCATTGGACCTGGACGGGACCCTGCTCAACGAAAAGAAAGAGATCAGCCCCCGCACCTGGGCGGCCCTGGAGCGGGCAAGGAGCCAGGGGGTCCTGGTGGTGCCGGTCACCGGCCGGCCGTCCCAGGGGGTGCCCCAGGTGGTGCGGACCATGCCGGGGCTGCGCTATGTGGTCTCCTCCAACGGGGCCACCATCCGGGACCTGGTCACGGGGGAGACGCTGTTGGAAAAGCACCTGTCGGCGGACACCTGCCTGCTGGTGCTGGACAAGTGCGCCCATGTGCCCATGATCCGTCAGGCCTTCCGCAACGGGGTGGGCTACCTCTCCCGGGCCGACTACAACACCCTCCGGGACCGCTATGCGGGCACCTCCATGCTCCAGTACCACCTGGACACCCGCCAGGTCCTCCCCGGCACCGTGGCGGAGTTCCTGGCCGCCCACCGGCAGCCGGTGGAGGAGCTCTTCTTCCTCACCGACAGCCCCCGGGAGAAGGCCGGCCTGCGCGCCCTGCTCACGGGCCTGCCGGGCATCGGCTTTGCCGACCCCTTCCCCAACGACCTGGAGGTCATCGCCGGGGACATCGACAAGGGGGAGGCTTTGCGCTATCTGCTGAACCGCCTGGACATCGCCCCCGACCAGGTCCTGGCCATGGGGGACGGGGGCAGCGACCTGCCCATGCTCCAGGCGGCGGGCATCGGGGTGGCCATGGCCAACGCCACCGAGGCCGTCAAGGCCGGGGCGGACCACATCACCACCTCCTGCGACGAGGACGGGGTGGCCCTGGCCATTGAGAAGTTCGTATTGGGTGATTGAGAATAAAAGAAAGAGAGGCGCTCGCCCGGGCGGACCGGGCGAGCGCCTTTGTGCTGTCTGCGGTTGGGGGGGAGAAAGATGGCGGGGAGAATGTTCCCCTGTGGACTCAGGGCAGCCGGACAAAGTTCCGGATCTCCAGCTCCGTTCCATCCTCCGTTTCCAGGACAAGGGGAGCGTCGTCCTCCGCCGGCAGGAACCAGGGGCCCGCGTCCAACTGGGCATCGTGGGGGAGGGTCACAGGTCCCTGAGACAGCCAGGCATCCGGGGGGAGCACGGCCCGCAGTTGGGGCCGGGTCAGGGCCACCAGGTCCTCCAAGGAGGGCAGGGAACCTGCCAGGAGCACCGGGTCCTGGAACCGGGAGAGGTTGGGGAGCACCTGGGCCGGCTGATAGGGCAGGTTTCCCACGGGGACGAGGGGGGAGGTCCCGCCATCGACGGGCATGGTTTGTGCGCCAGGGGAAGCTGGGGCCTCCCGGGCAGGCTCCCCCAGCAGGGGCAGCCCCACACAGGCAGCGGCCCCCAGGGCGGCGGCCCAGAGGACAGCCCGGCGGGGCAGCGGGGAAGGAAAGCACGCCCGATGGGCTTTTTGGAACTGCCGCCACCCCTGACGGGGGGACCAGGAGGCAGCCCGGTCCTCCTCCACCTGGTCCAGCAGGGCCTGGAGGGTGAACAGATCGGTCTCCTCTGCAAACAGGGTGCTCTCCAGCAGCAGGGCTTCCTGGGGGCTGTGGGGCGTGTGGGCGGGATGACGCATGATAAACACCTCTCAGGGAAAGTGGGGGTCCTGCTCCAGCAGGCGGCGGCAGCGGGCTCTGGCCCGGGCCAGCCAGGTGCCGCAGGTGGACAGGGGGATGTCCAGCCGGGCGGCGATCTGCTGATAGGACAGCCCCTGGTCGTAGTACAGCAGGAGAATCTCCCGGTCCCGGGGGGACAGCCCCGCCGGCAGCAGGTCCGCCAACCCCGGGGCGGGGGGCGGCACGGCGGCGCCAGGGGGGAGGGCCTCCAGG
>DXEA01000169.1 GCA_019115225.1 Candidatus Evtepia faecigallinarum | reverse complement strand
AACACCAGGGAGGTCTGCCATGAAGATCCTCGGCATTGACCCGGGCTATGCCATCGTGGGCTTCGGCATCCTGGAGACCCAGAGGGGCCGGCCCCGCCTGCTGGGCTGCGGGGCCATCAACACCCCGGCGGGGATGCCCATGCCCCGGCGGCTGGTGCAGATCCAGGAGGACCTGGAGACCCTCATCCGCACCTTTGCCCCCGACGTGATGGCGGTGGAGGAGCTGTATTTCAACACCAACGTGACCACCGGCATCGGCGTGGCCCAGGCCAGAGGGGTCATCCTGATGACGGCGGCCAAGCTGGGGGTGGAGATTTTTACCTATACCCCCAGCCAGGTCAAGCAGGCCGTGGTGGGCTACGGCAAGGCGGAGAAGCGCCAGGTCATGGAGATGACCCGGCGCCTGCTGGACCTGGCCGCCGTCCCCAAGCCAGATGACGCGGCGGACGCGGTGGCCATCGCCCTGTGTCACGCCCGGTCCCACACCTCTAAGCTTGCCGGGCTGTGACAGGAAGGAGTGCCCATGTTTTATTATGTGAAAGGCAAGGTGGCCCATGTGGCCCCCAACCTGGCCGTCATCGACTGCGGCGGGGTGGGTTACGCCTGCCGGACCACCAGCTATACCCTCTCCTCCCTGCAGGTGGGGCAGGAGGGGACCTTATACACCCATTTGAACGTCCGGGAGGACGCCATGGAGCTGTATGGTTTTGCCACGGAGAACGAGAGGAGCTGCTTTCAGATGCTCATCGCCGTCTCCGGGGTGGGGCCTAAGGCGGCCCTGTCCATCCTCTCGGCCACCACGCCGGAGGGGCTGGCCACGGCCATCATCACCGGCAATGAGAAGGCCCTGATGGTGGCCCCGGGCATTGGAAAAAAGATCGCCCAGCGCATTTTGCTGGAACTGAAGGACAAGCTGGCCAAGGGCCAGCTGCCGGCGGCGGAGGAGAGCTATGGGGGGACGGGCATCACGGTGATCCCTCAGGACAAGGTCTCCGAGGCCACCGCTGCCCTGGCGGTGCTGGGCTATCAGCCGGGGGAGATCGCCACTGTGCTGAAGGGCATCGACCTGGACGGCCTGACCCTGGAGGAGATCATCCGCCAGGCCCTGAAGAAGATGGTCAAGTGAGAGGGGGGAGACCATGAGCATTGATTTTTCCCAGGAAGAGAGCAGGGAGCCTCTGATGAGCGCCTCTCTGCTGGGAGAGGACGAGGGGGAGGGTTCCCTGCGCCCCAAACGACTGCGGGAATACATCGGACAGGAGAAGGCGAAAGAAAACCTGTCGGTGTTCATCGACGCGGCCAAGATGCGGGGGGAACCCCTGGACCATGTGCTCCTCCACGGCCCCCCGGGGCTGGGCAAGACCACCCTGTCGGGGATCATCGCCAACGAGATGGGGGTGAACATCCGGGTGACCTCGGGCCCGGCCATTGAGAAGCCCGGGGACCTGGCCGCCCTGCTGACCAACCTGGCGGAAAACGACATCCTCTTTGTGGACGAGATCCACCGCCTCAACCGGTCGGTGGAGGAGATCCTCTACCCGGCCATGGAGGATTTTGCCATCGACATCATCATCGGCAAGGGGCCGTCGGCCAACTCTATCCGCCTGGACCTGCCCAAATTCACCCTCATCGGGGCCACCACCCGGGCCGGCCAGCTCTCAGCCCCCCTGCGGGACCGGTTCGGGGTGCTGCTGCGCCTGGAGCTGTACAGCCCGGAGGAACTGGGGCGGATCGTGGTACGCAGCGCGGGCATCCTGAACGTGCCCATCGAGGAGGCCGGGGCAGAGGAGATCGCCCGCCGGGCCCGGGGGACCCCCCGCATCGCCAACCGGCTGCTGCGCCGGGTGCGGGACTTTGCCCAGGTGCGGGCGGGGGGCGTCATCACCCGGCAGGTGGCCGACCAGGCCCTGACCGCCCTGGAGGTGGACCACCTGGGCCTGGACGCCGTGGACCGGCGGATGCTGGGCAGCATCATCCGACACTACGGGGGCGGCCCCGTGGGGCTGGAGACCTTGGCCGCCACCGTGGGGGAGGAGGCGGTGACCCTGGAGGATGTCTATGAACCCTACCTGATGCAGATGGGCTTTCTCACCCGCACCCCCCGGGGGCGGTGCGTGACCAGGCTTGCCTATGAACACCTGGGCCTGCCCTTCCACGGCCAGGAGCAGCTGCGGTTATGACGGTATACTGGAGTTGGCAAATGGTGAGGATCACAGGGAAAAATACACAAAAAAGATGTGGAAATCGTTTTGATTTCGCGTGAACTTGATGATTCTCTTGACAATTCCCTTAGAATACTTTATACTAATAGTGAAAATTCTATGAATACTACTGAATATGAAAAAATCAGTGAAGTAACAGACGAAAGTCTGTGTGCACGGGCCGCCTCCGGTGACCGTGCCGCCGAGGAGGCCCTGGTCCTGCGACACACCCGCCTGGTGCGGGCCTGTGCCCGCCCGTTCTTTCTGGCAGGGGGGGACAGCGAGGATCTCATCCAGGAAGGGATGGTGGGTCTGCTCTCGGCGATCCGAGAGTTTCGGCCCCAGCGGGGCGCCCGTTTCCGCACCTTTGCCCAGGTGTGCGTGCGCCGGCGGATCGTCTCCGTGGTCCGCGCCGCTGCCGCTGGCAAGCACACTCCCCTCAATGACTCCGTCTCTCTCGACCCATCCCTCTTTTTGGCTAACCAGGATTTTACCTCCCTTGGCACGGCATACCATCAGCACAGAAACCCCGAGGATGTCGTCATCCATGAGGAAAATCTCAGCGCGCTGGAGGATGCGATCTATCAAGGCCTGACCAGGCTGGAAGCCCAGGTGCTGGAGCACTATTTGAGCGGCCTGTCCTATGCCGAGATCGCTGAAGAGGTACACCGGTCCACCAAGGCAGTGGACAACGCTGTGCAGCGGATACGCCGGAAGATCGCACAGTATTTATCCCGCGGCGAATACAGCGAAAGCTGATCGCATATATCCGGCCCAAGAAACCTGGGTCACAAAGTCAAAGAGAGGGTTACAAGCATGTACGAAGACAAGACGTTAGTATGCAAAGAGTGTGGCAATGAGTTTGTGTTCTCTGCCGGCGAGCAGGAGTTTTATGCAGAGCGCGGCTTCCAGAACGAGCCCCAGCGCTGCAAGGCCTGCCGTGACGCCCGCAAGGCCGCTTCCCGCGGTCCCCGGGAGTACTTCACCGCAGTGTGCGCATCCTGCGGCGGGGAGGCACGGGTTCCCTTCGAGCCCAAGTCCGACCGTCCCGTTTACTGCAGCGAGTGCTTTGCCCGCATGAGAGAGGCGTAAGATCAGGATTCCCATTTGCCCCACAAGGACTCCAGCGGTGTCAGGTTCGCCTGGCACCGCTGGTTTTTTGCGATTTTGTGAAATTTCCATGGACAAAGTCTTAAATTTGGGGTCCGGGCGGGCAAAGGGCAAGGGATTTCTTGCAAAGGGCGGGGAAGGACGGTATAATAACATCACTGTTTCAGAGAAAAGGCGCCCGGAGGAAGGGCGCATGGAAGGGGCGCCGGGCTCATAGGCTGTGTGAGCAGCGCGCCGGAACGAGGACCAATACCGGGGGCCGCCAGGCCCCTTTTTTCGAGCGGCCCAGGTGCGGTGGGCGGCAGGGAAGGAGAACATCATGGCTTTTTGGAAAACGCTGTTTCGGCGCAAGGAAAAGGGACCGGCGCCGGCGGGCTGCGCGGCGGTGATCGTGGCGGCGGGGCGGTCCACCCGGATGGAGGGGATCGACAAGGTCCTCACCCCCCTGGGAGGGGAACCCTTGATCCTGTATGCCCTGGCCCCGTTTCAGAACAGTCCCCAAGTGGAGGAGATCATCATTGTCACCCGGGAGGACCTGATGGTCCCCATCGGCACCCTGTGCAGCCAGCGGGGGATTGGCAAAGTCCGCCGGCTGGTGGTGGGGGGCGAGACCCGGACGGCCTCGGTGCTGGCGGGGCTGGAGGCGGTGAGCCCCGGCATAGGCCTGGTGGCCATTCACGACAGTGCCCGCCCCTTCCTGCCCCCGGCGGTGCTGGAGGAGGTGCTGGCCTGTGCCCGCCAGACCGGGGCGGCGGCCCCGGCCATCCCGGTCAAGGACACCATCAAGGTGGCCCGGGAGGGGAAGGTAGTGGAGACCCCCCGGCGGGAGGAGCTCTTTGCCGTCCAGACCCCCCAGGTCTTTGACGGGGACCTGATCCGGCTGGCCCTGACCAAGGCCCGGGAGGAGGGGCTGTCCCTCACCGACGACTGCGGGGCGGTGGAGCGGTTAGGGTTTCCGGTGCGGCTGACCCGGGGCAGCGAGGAGAACATCAAGATCACCACCCCCCGGGACCTGGTGTGGGGGGAGGCCATTCTGGCGGAAAGGATGAGACGATGAGGATCGGACATGGGTATGACGTACACCGGCTGGTTCCCGGCCGGAAGCTGATCTTAGGGGGGGTGGAGATCCCCCACTACCTGGGCCTTTTGGGCCACTCGGATGCGGATGTGCTCACCCACGCCCTGATGGACGCCCTGTTGGGGGCGGCGGCTCTGGGGGACATCGGGCAGCACTTCCCGGACAGCGACCCGGACTACCTGGGGGTCTCCAGCCTGACCCTGCTGGGGCGGGTGGTGGACCTGCTGGCCAAGGAGGGCTGGCGGCTGGGCAATGCCGACCTGACCATCCTGGCCCAGCGGCCCAAGCTGAAGGACTACATCCCCCAGATGCGCCAGAACCTGGCCCGGACCATGGGGGTACCGGTGGGCGCGGTGAGCGTGAAGGCCACCACCGAGGAGGGGTTAGGCTTTACGGGTACCGAGCAGGGGATCGCCGCCCACGGGGTGGTGCTGCTGGAGCCCCAGCAGACACAATGAGAATCCGAGAGAAGAGACTGCCGAACAAAACGGCGGTCTCTTCTTTTCCATATACCCAGAGGCCCCCTCGCCTTCCCCTCGGGTAAACACTGATTTAATTTTTTGAGAGATTGCGGTAAAATAGGGAAGAGAGGTGAAGGAAATGGAAAAGCAAATCAGCTTTACAGACTTGGAATACGGCAAAAGACGGAAGGTCACCAA
>DXEA01000168.1 GCA_019115225.1 Candidatus Evtepia faecigallinarum | reverse complement strand
ATCGACGACTTAGTGACCAAGGGGACCAACGAGCCCTACCGGATGATGACCTCCCGGACGGAATACCGCCTGCTCCACCGCCAGGACAACGCCGACTGGCGGCTGTGTCCCATCGGCTATGAGATGGGGCTGGTGAGCCGGGCGCGGTATGAAAAAGTCTTGGAAAAGTACGACCAGGTCAAGCGGGAGATCCACCGGCTGGAGCACACCGGCGCGGCGGCCACCCCCGTCCTCAACGCCCTGCTGGAGGCCAAGGGAGAGCCGCCGGCGAAGAACAGCCTGCGTCTGGCGGACCTGCTCCGCCGGCCCCGGCTGAGCTACGACGACCTGGCCCCCGTGGACCCTGACCGCCCGGACCTGCCCAAGGCCGTGGGGGAGCAGGTGGAAATTTCCCTGAAATACGAAGGCTACATCGCCCGGCAGCAGCGCCAGGTGGAGGAGATGCGCCGGCTGGAGGGCAAAGTCCTGCCCCCCAACCTGGACTACCACACCCTCACCGGCCTGCGCCTGGAGGCCCGGCAGAAGCTGGACGCCATCCGGCCCCTGAACTTAGGCCAGGCCGCCCGGATCTCCGGGGTCTCCCCGGCGGATGTGGCCGCCCTGATGATTTATTTAGAACGCGAGAACACACCAGGGGAGGTACCATGAAGCGAATCCATGTGAAAGGCAACACCTGGGCCCTGTCGGGCCCCCAGCAGGTGGGACTGTATCAGATCGACGAAAGATCCTGCCTGCTCTTTGACCCCGGCAGCACCAAGCTGCGCCCGGGCATTGAGGAAGTGCTGGCCGAGACCGGCCTGACCCCTGTGGGGGTGGTGTGCACCCACATGCACTACGACCACCACGAGACCAGCAAGTATTTCCGGGAAACCTATGGGGCCAGGGTCTGCCTGCCCCAGATCGAGGCGGACATCGTCCGCTGCGAGCAGAGTCTGAAAAACCACCTGTTCAACTTCACCATGGGGCTGGTGCGCACCAATGACCGGCTGCAGAACCTCATCTGCCCCGTGGACCGGGTGGTCGCCTTTGGGGAGACGGCCATCGACTTCTGCGGGGTGCCCCTGACCATCGTCCGCACCCCCGGCCACTCCCCCGACCACATCTGTGTCATCACCCCCGACAACGTGTGCTTTGCCGGGGACGTGCTCATGACCGAGGATGTGCTGGCCGAGGCCATGGTCCCCTTTGTCTTTGATATGGCGGACGACTTGAAGAGCAAGGCCCTCATGGCCACCCTGACCTGTGACGCCTACATCTTCAGCCACAACGGGGTGTACTATGGGTCCGTGGCCGAGCTGGTCCGGCGGAACCTGGACCACTTCCGCCGGCGCATCGACGCCTGCGCCGCCCTGGTCACCGGGCCCATGACCTACAGCCGGTTCTACGCCGCCGCAGTCACCACTATGGACCTGCCCGTGGGCCACCCCATCCGGGCCCAGCATCTGGAGCGGTACATCCGGCCCTATCTGGAATACCTCATGGACACCGGGGCGGTCACCCTCATCGACCTGGACGGGGCCCCCGCCGTGGCCCCCGGGGAGACTTCTCATGGGTAAGACCGTGGTGCTGGGGCTCTCCGGCGGGGTGGACTCCGCCGTGGCCGCCCGGCTGCTGCTGGAGGCCGGCTACACCGTCTACGGCCACTGGTTAGACATTGGCCTGGGGGGCCGGGAGGAGGCCGCCGCCGTGGCGGCCAGCCTGGGTATCCCCTTCTCCGCCGGGGACATCCGGGAGGCGCTGGCCCGGGAGGTCATGACCCCCTTCCGGGCGGACTATCTGGCCGGGCGGACCCCCCTGCCCTGTGCCCGGTGTAACCCCACCGTGAAGTTCCCCGCCCTCTTCCGGTGGGCAGAAGAGGTGGGGGCAGACTGTGTGGCCACCGGCCATTATGCCAGAATCGTGGCGGACGAGACCGGCCAGGTTCTCCTGTGCCGGGGGGGCCACGCCAACGACCAGGCCTATATGCTGGCCCGGCTGCCCAAGGCCCTGCTGCCCCGTCTGGTCTTTCCCCTGGGCCCCTATGAAAAGGTCCGGGTCCGGCAGCTGGCCCGGGAGTATGGCCTGCCCGTAGCGGACAAGCCCGACAGCATGGAGATCTGCTTCATCCCCCAGGGGGACTATGCCGCCTGGCTGGAGGAGCAGGGGACCGTCCCCCCGCCGGGGAACTTTGTGGACCGGACCGGGAAGGTCCTGGGCCGCCACAAGGGCATCCACCACTACACCCTGGGCCAGCGGCGGGGCTTAGGGATTCCGGCGGAGCACCGGCTGTTCGTGTCGGAGCTGTGCCCGGCGGAAAACCAGGTGATCCTGTCCGACGGCACAGACCTCATGGCCGACCGGGTGTGGGGGACGGACTGGAACCCCCTGGCCCCCCTGGCCGAGGGGGAAGCCGTCACCGTCCGCCTGCGCCACTCCAAGGCCGAGACCCCCGCCCGCCTGACCCTGACCCCGGACGGGCCCCTGCTGGACCTGCTCACCCCCGCCCGGGCCCCCACGCCGGGGCAGCTGGCGGTCCTCTACCGGGAGGACGTGGTACTGGGCAGCTTCTGGATCACCGGCGCCCGGCGGCTGGAGCCGCCGGTCCCCCGTTAAACACAGCGGACCCCAACGGTCCGCCGCCTGCAGCCATCGTTAAGGAGGGAAGCATTATGGAATTGGAACAGGTGAAGGGAAACACCTGGGTGCTGAAAAGCTGGGAGCTCATCCCCCTGTACAAGCTGGATGAGCACCGGTGCGTCCTGCTGGACACCGGCCTGGCCGAGCAGCGGGAGGATCTGGAGACCACCCTGAAGCAGGCCGGCCTGACCCCGGTGGGAGTCATCTGCAGCCACGCCCACATCGACCACATGGGCAACCTCGCCTATCTCAAGGAGACCTATGGCACCCAGATCGCCATGAGCCTGGGGGAGGCGGGCCACCAGATGTCCTATCTGGGGCTGAACGTCACCAACTATCTCCTCTCCCCCGAGGACGTGCGGGCCTCGGACACCCTCCAGGGGACCCCCTGCCTGGCCGACCGGATCATCCTGCCGGGGGAAAGCCTCATCTCCTTCTGCGGGGCGGCCTTCGGCATCGTGCCCACCCCGGGGCACACGGTGGACCACATCTGCACCCGCACCCCGGACAACGTGCTCTACCTGGGCGACGCCATGATGACCGGCCGCACCCTCCACCATTCCAAGTTCCCCTACGCCTTCTGCGTGCGGGACTATCTGGACTCCATGCGCAAGATGCGCTGGCAGCAGGCGGACAAGTTCATCGTGGCCCACTATGGCATCTATGACGAGATCCTCCCCCTGGTGGACATGGAGGCCCGGTTCTTTGCCGAGCGCATGGAGGACTTGCTGGACCTGATGGACGGCCCCACCACCCCGAAAAAGCTGGCCGCCGACATCTGCCGCACCTATCGCATCAACGCCGGCAGCCTGCAGGACCTGTCCTACTTCGAGGCCTCCAGCCTGGCCTATATCAACTACCTGCGGGGCCTGGGCTACCTGGAGGCCTATATGGAGGACAACCAGATCTTCTACCGCCGCACCCCCGCCTCCTACGCCCGCCGGGCCCAGAAGACCCAGTCGGTGCTGCCCCAGACGGGGCAGTTCCGCTGACCCCGGCACAAAAAAACGCCCTTCCGCTGCGCTCGGTGCGCCGGAAGGGCATTTTTTCTATGGCGGATTATACTATCAAGTGCAACAAAAAGGAAAAGGGCTCACAGGAGAGCACAAATCTGGTAAAATGGAAAAAACACACACCAACCAAATTACCAAGGAGGCAGTCCTGTGAGCTACCACCATCTTACC
>DXEA01000167.1 GCA_019115225.1 Candidatus Evtepia faecigallinarum | reverse complement strand
GGTAAGATGGTGGTAGCTCACAGGACTGCCTCCTTGGTAATTTGGTTGGTGTGTGTTTTTTCCATTTTACCAGATTTGTGCTCTCCTGTGAGCCCTTTTCCTTTTTGTTGCACTTGATAGTATAATCCGCCTCATAGAAAAACCGCCCTGACCGTACGCTGTGCGGTCAGGGCGGAGGGATGATGTAAAAACCGGATCAGCGGTGGCCGCTGCGGCGGGAGCTGCGCTTTTCGTTCATCTTCAGGTCGGACAGGCGGCTGTCAGAGGCCTGCATGAACTGCTTCAACCGCGCCTCAAAGTCGGCGGGGCCTGCCGGCTGGGGCGCTGCGGCCCGGCTGTGGTGGAAACCGCCGCCGCTGTGGTGCGCGGGGCCCCGGCTGCCATTTCGGAAGTCCGAGCGGGGCTGCCGGTCCCGGCCAGCGTTCTGGGGACGAGGAGGAGGGGGGGTGGCTTTCTTGATGGAGAGATTGATCCGGCCGGCGTCGTCAATGCCGACCACCTTCACCTTCACACTCTGCCCCTCTGAGAGAAAGTCGCTGACGTTGGCCACATAGGAGTGGGCGATCTCCGAAATGTGGACCAGACCCGACCGCCCCCCGGGCAGGGCGACGAATGCGCCGAATTTGGTGATGCTTTTGATGGTTCCTTCCAGGACTGCGCCTACACTGATTTCCATAGATGGTGAGTATCCTCCTCGTTGTAATGGGCTCAATGGTTGAGCAAAAAAAGAGCGCTGCTCTTAATCGATGATGTGAAACACCCGGTCGTTGGGCCCCACCAGGCCCAGCTTTTCCCGGGCCAGGTCCTCCAGGAAGGAGGGGTCATCGCGGTTTTCGATGGCGTTTTCCAGGGCGGTGTTGGCCTGGGTCTGGTCGCTGACCTGCTGGGTGAGGGTCTCCACGTCGGCGTTGGCGGCGGAGATTTTCTGCCGGACGCTGATGAGGGTAAAGATCATGTAAGCCAGAAGGACCAGAAAGAGGATCCTGATCACAAGACCAACCTTTTTGGAGCGGAACATGGGCTGCTTCCTTCCTTTCTTCGGCTTCACGTTCATTGCGAAGTGGTGGATGATATATTGTACTCCACAACCGGGAAAAAGAAAAGAACTTTTTCAAAGTTTTTTGTACTCTGCCGAAGATTTTCACCAACGGAGCCGCGAGGACGCGTCCCAGCCACCTCACCGGGGCCGTCACCGCCCTCACCACCCGGCCCAGCCACCGGAAGAGTTTCCCCAGCACCCGCCGCACCCAGGGGCTGAGCAGCCGGAAATACCCCGCAGCCCCCAGCACCAGGCAGGCGGCGATGTACAGCCGCACCCGCCCGTCCCCCAGGACAATGGCGCAGAAGAACAGGGCCCCGCAGGCCCCCATCCAGAACAGCAGGTCGGCCCCCTCCTGCAGCCACCGCCGGGGCAGGAGCAGGCGGACCTGGCGCAGCAGGTCATACAGCAGCCCCACGCCCACCCCCATGGCCAGACACTGGCACAGCACCGTCACCTGCCAGGTCAGGGAGACGCTCATCCCCGCAGCAGCCGGCCCAGAAAGCCCTCCCGGGCGGGGACCTCGTCCTCATAGGTCAGGGCGTCCACCCGGCCCTTGACCAGCAGGTCGCCCCCGTCCAGGCTGAGCTTTTCGATGTGCAGGCCCTCCCCGTGGATGAGCAGGCGGCCGGCCTCGGTGGACATGACGATGTCGTTCTCATCAAAGCTCTCCACCCCGGCCACGCCGGAGACCGTCAGGCGCTCCCGGCCGTCCAGCACCACCCGGTGGCCCGCGCCTTCCAGCCGCAGGCCGTTTTCTTCAAAGGACATACGATCCCATCCTTTCCCGTCAGTATGGTCTGGGCTATGTATATGACCTCAGGCGGCGGGATATGCCCGGGCGGCCACCAGGCAGACCACCGGCTCCCCCGCCCCCGCCATGAGCTGCCGCAGGCAGGGGTAGAGCCCCTGGCTGTGCCGGAGGGTCAGGCGGGACTCCCCTGCCAGGAAGAAGCTGCCCTCCTTCGTCACCACCAGCCGCACACTGCGCTCCCTGCCGTACACCGCCACGGAATAGCTCCCGTCGGCCTGGGTGATGGGGGACTCCCGCAGGGACAGCCCCCCATAGGTCACCTGAGACAGCTCCCACAGCAGCCGCTGCCGGTCCACCGCCTCGGTCAGCTCCACCTGCTGGCCGGTGGCGCAGTCCTGGACGGTGATCCCCAGCTCCTGCACGCTGCCGAACTGGACCCCCTCCTTGCACCCCAGAAAGGTGTAATACCCCCAGAGCTCCACCAGCGCCAGCAGGGCGGCCACCGCCAGCGCGGCCGATGCCGCGATCAGGACCGGCCTTTTTCTCATACATCCTCTCCCCTTTCCCTGTGGTGACAGGCCCCTGCCCGTCTGTCCCACTATATGCCGGGGGATGCCCATAAAAAACCGCCCCCCGGACGGCTGTGCCGTTCGGGGGGCGGGTCGTTCCTTATAGGGAGAAACCTCAGTTGGAGGCGGTGTCGGGGTCGGCGTCGTCGCCCCAGAGCATGTTCTTGCGCAGCTCGGCGCCCACGGTCTCCATCTGGTGCTTGGCCAGCAGGGCGCGCTTGGAGTTGAAGAAGGTGCGGCCGTTCTTGTTCTCGGCGATCCACTTCCCGGCGAAGGTGCCGTCCTGGATGTCGTTGAGGACGGCCTTCATGTTGGCCTTGGTCTGCTCATAGGGCAGCACGCGGGTGCCGGAGACGTACTCGCCGTACTCGGCGGTGTCGGAGATGGAGTAGTTCATCATGGCCACGCCGCCCTTGTTGATCAGGTCGATGATGAGCTTCATCTCGTGGATGCACTCGAA
>DXEA01000166.1 GCA_019115225.1 Candidatus Evtepia faecigallinarum | reverse complement strand
GGATGCCACACTTCCATCCCACCGGGCCTTCCAGAAGTAGATGTACGACCGGCTCTTGTTGTATTTCCGGCTGGCACGGCTAACGCCGTATTTCTCCGCATATTTCATCAGGGATTGCCGATATGCCATGTCCTGTGTTATACTCGTGCTCATGAAGGATATGGCCCCCTCTCGTTACGTTGTTGTCCGCAACTTCAACTTTAACCGATGAGGCCGTATCCTTCATCCTTTTTTATTCAACTGTCCAACATGTATTGTACTCCTACACTTTTCCAGGTGCGGTATCTTCCCTTTCCCTTGATTATTCCGGGAGTTTTGATAAAATGAAACTATCGCAAGACAGGGCCAAAACAGATATCAGACAGGAGAGAGGGATATGCCCGAAACCACAAGCAAGTTGTTCCACAGGCTGCGCGGCCGGGAGAGCGGCAAGGCGTTTTTGGAGCAGGAGCGGACCGAGCCCACCTGCGCCCAGGTATTGCAGGATCTATTGACCCAGGCCGGACTGTCTCCACCGGCGTGGATCGCTGCCGCCGACATCAGCAAGTCCTATGCATATCAGGTCCTGCGGGGGGAGCGGACCCCCGGGCGTGACATTCTGCTGCGCACGGCACTGGTCCTGAGACTTTCCCTGAAAGAGGCCCAGCGCCTGCTGGCGGTGGGGGGCTGCGGGGCGCTCTACCCCAAGATACGCCGGGACGCGGCCGTGATTTTCGCCCTGAACCAGCACATGACCCTTCTGGAAACCGAGGAGCTGCTTGGCTCTCTGTGCGAGAGAAGCCTCTATGCCGGGGAGCGCTGATATGGAGAGGCGGGAACGGTTTTTGCAGGAGTACCAGACCCAGGTGCTGGACAAGGTGGAACTGCCCCCCGGCCTGAGGGAGCAATACAGCCCCCAGGCCTGCCTGAAGGACGGGGAACGGCAGGTGTACCTGATCCAGGATCAGGCCGGCTGGCCGGCGGTGCTGAAGCTCCAGCCCACAGGGCGGGAGGACACCCTGCGGCAGGAATATGACCTTCTGCGGGGCCTGCGGCACCCCCAGCTCCCCCAGCCCATGGCCTATCTGGAGTGGGAGGGGAAGGAGTATCTCATCCGGGAGTATGTGGAGGGGGTCAGCCTCTATGAGCAGGTGACCGCCCAGGGGCCCCTTCCCCCCGACAAGGTGCGGACCGCGGCCCTGTCCCTGTGCCAGGTGCTGCGCTATCTGCACAGGCAGAGTCCCCCGGTCATCTGCCGGGATGTAAAGCCCCAGAACGTGGTCATGGACCCCACCGGCCGGTGCCACCTCATCGACCTGGGGGCCGCCCGGCGCTACCGGCCGGAGCAGCAGGGGGACACGGTCTTTCTGGGGACCCAGGTCACCGCTCCGCCGGAGCAGTTCGGCTACCAGCAGACCGATCAGCGCTCTGACCTCTACAGCCTGGGCGTGCTCATGCGCTTTCTGCTCACCGGCAGCTTTGACCCCGCCAAACAGGAGGCGGGGCCCAGCTACCTGTGGCGGGTGATCCGGCGGTGCACCGCCTTTGACCCGAAAAACCGCTATTCCTCCGTGCAGGGGGTGTACCGGGCGCTGAAATACCCCCGGCTGGGCCTGATGACCGGGGTTGCCGGAGGGGCGCTGTGCGCGCTCCTCCTGCTGCTGCTTCTGTGGACCCCCGCCGGGGAAGCCCAGGTCAGGTCCTCCCTGCTGGAGGACGCCCTGCGCCAGGAACTGCGGCTGGAGGAGGGGGAGGCCATTCCCACCGAGCGGCTGGAAGAGGTGACGCAGCTCCTGGTGTGCGGAGAGTCCTTGATGGGCACCATCCAGGAGCACAGGGACCAGATCGGTCCTTTCCACGACCTCTATGCCCCAGAGACCACCTACGGCGACATCAGCGACAGTGACCTGGCCCTTTTGGCCCAGTGTACCAACCTGCGGGTCCTGATCCTGGACTACCAGCAGATCACCGATCTGTCCCCCTTGGCGGAGCTCCCCCTGGAGTATCTCAGCCTCACGGGAAACCAGATTGCCGATCTGAGCCCCCTGGCCGGCCAGACGGGGCTGCGGGTGCTGGATGTGGCGGACAACCCCGTGCGGTCTGCCGCGGCGCTGGCCGGGCTGACCGCGCTGCAGGAGGTGACGCTGGAGGCAACCGGCATCACCTCGGTGGAGGACTTTGCAGAAAGCAACATCCAGTCTCTCAACGTGCGCGGCACTTGGGTCACGGACTTTTCCTCCCTGGCCTCCTGCTCCAGTCTCGTCCGGCTGATCATCGGGGAACTGCCCAGCGGGGCGGCAGAGACCCTGGCGGGACTGACCGGTCTGGTAGAGCTGCGGCTGTACGCCACGCAGGGGGTGGATCTGTCCTATTTTACAGGACTGCAGCGGCTGGAGGATCTGGACCTGTACGGCTGCTCGATCCTTCACCCTGAGGCGCTGACCCAGTTGTCCAGCCTTCGCCTGCTGAATCTCGGCCAGACAGGGGTGAGCGACCTGTCCTTTTTGACAGAAATGCCCGTCATGACGGATGTGGACCTGCGCAACGACCCCCTCACCGACCTCACCCCCCTGCTGGAGTGCCCCTGGCTCTCCCTGCTGACCCTCAGCCCCCAGCACCAGTCCCTGGCCCAGGCGCAGCTGGCCCAGGCGCCGTTTCAGATCCAGTATCAGTAAATTTCCCGAGTGCGCTGCCTGCATACCACTTTTCTGTCTATCTGTGGTATGCTAAAGCAAATCTCAGCCCAGGCTGAGCACAAAGGAGGAGTATCCCATGAGACGAAACAAATGGTGTGCCATGATGCTCGCAGGATGCCTGCTGCTGGCCCTTTGCGCCTGTTCCAGCACGGACACCCCTGACGAGACCACCGAGACCACCGATCCCGCGCAGAGTGAGGCTGCCGAGGTGCAGTACGATTACCAGCTGACGGCGGGGGAGACCACCGAAGTCTTTGATGTGACCTTTGACCAGATGGTCACCGTAACCGTCGATCCGGCCAGCACCCGGAATGGCTCCGTTGAGCTGCGCAGCGGCATCTATTTTGACAACTGCACCTTCAACGGCGGCCTTACGATCCTGGGCGACTATCACGCCATGATCAGCTTGGGCGCTGGCTGTTCCTTCGGGGACGGGTCCGTGGTAACCTGTAAGGAGGTTACGCCCGGCGCTGCAAAGGAGATCACGAATGTAATGGAAGATAACTTCGTCAAGATCTTTGTCTCCTGCGACGGGGTGACGGTGAATACGGACGCCGCCGTCGGTGTGGTGACGGACGGCCCTGATGTCACCTTCAACGACACTGTCTACAGCAAGCAGGAGCTTGCGCCGGAGGATGGGACCCTTTTGGGCATTTACAGCGTCTATGAGAATGACACCATGACCTATGTCAAGCTGGCCATCGGTGAGGAGAGCGTCGAAACGATCGAATAACCGGATAACCGCAGGAACGGCCCGCTGCCAAGTCAAGGCAGCGGGCCGTTTTTCTGTGGGGAACGCCGGATGCCCCCCATATACGTCGTGAACCCGACAAAAAAGCAGGAGATGCGCTCCTTGCGGAGCGATCTCCTGCTTCATCAGGCTTTTGTTTTCGCTTGCGCTTCTTGTTCCCTGTGTGCTCCTTGCTTGCTTCTTAGGAAGCAAAACGGAACACTTTTGAGGACCACGCACAGCTCCAAAAGTACTGAATTTTCCTGCAAATCCACGTCGTGAGACGCACGGAGAAGGAGGGAAAATCAGCGCTTGGAGAACTGGGGAGCGCGTCTGGCCGCTTTCAGGCCGTACTTCTTTCTTTCCTTCATTCTGGGGTCGCGGGTGAGGAAGCCGGCGGCCTTCAGGGCGGGACGATACTCGGCGTTCATCTCCAGCAGGGCGCGGCTGATGCCGTGGCGGATGGCGCCGGCCTGGCCGGTAACGCCGCCGCCGGTGACGGTGGCCACGATGTCCACCTTGCCCAGCAGGTCGGTGGTGTCCAGGGGCTGACGGACGATGAGCTTCAGGGTCTCCAGACCGAAGTAGTCGTCCATGTCACGGCCGTTGATGGTGATGCTGCCGGTGCCGTTGGGGAACACGCGCACGCGAGCCACGGAGGACTTCCGGCGGCCGGTGCCGTAGTGGTAAGGCTTCTTGCTCTTATACATGTCTTCGCTCCTCCTTATTCTGCGGCCCACAGTTCGGGCTTCTGTGCGGCGTGGATGTGCTCGGGGCCGCGGAAGATCTTCAGGCGGGTCAGGGAATCCTTGGTGATGATGTTCCGGGGCATCATGCCGCGGACAGCCAGCTTCATGGCCAGCTCGGGCTTGTCCTGCATGAGCTTACGATACTTGGTCTCTTTCAGACCGCCCACCCAGCCGGAGTGGGTGCGATAGTACTTCTGATCCAGCTTCTTGCCGGTCAGCACGGCCTTTTCGGCGTTGATGACGATGACGAAGTCGCCGCAGTCGGCGTGGGGGGTGTATTCGGGCTTATGCTTGCCACGCAGCAGGGTGGCTGCCATGGCAGCGGTTTTCCCGAGGGGCTTGCCAGCGGCGTCAAGGATGTACCACTTGCGCTCGATGTTGCCCTTGTTGGCCATAAAAGTGGACATAGGGTCGAACCTCCATTTATAAATTCTTCCTTATATTTAAGGAGGGCCGGTGGCTTCTCCCGCTTTACAAAGGGTCCCTGCCCCTTTATAATGCTGGAGAAACCACGGGCCGGTCTTTTCAGCGGACTACATTATAATACGCGCCACCACCCCTGTCAACGCTTTTTTTGATTTTTTCAATTTACCCCGGCCCGTTCTCTCGTTTTCTCCCTCAATCTCTCACAAACTCTCCCATGCTCAACTTGCAATTTCATTTTTTCACCCCAGAAGGAGGGCCCCTGCCATGCGAAAAATCCTCAGCCTGCTCCGCCGCTGCGTGGACGACTACAACATGATCTCCCCCGGAGAGCGGGTGGCCGTGGGGGTGTCCGGGGGAAAGGACTCGTTGGTCCTCCTGGCCGCCCTGGCCCAGCTGTCCAGGTTCTATCCCGGGGGCTTTCAGGTGGAAGCCTTTACGGTGGATATGGGGATACCGGGGATGGACCTCACCCCCCTGGCCCACTGGTGCCGGGACCAGGGCATTCCCTTTCACTCCATCCCCACCCAGATGTACCATGTGATCTTTGAGGCCCGGCAGGAGAAGAACCCCTGCGCCCTGTGCGCCAAAATGCGCCGGGGCTCCCTGCACACCGCCCTGCTGGAGCAGGGCATCCACAAGGTGGCCCTGGGCCACCACTACGACGACGCGGTGGAGACCTTTTTCCTCTCCCTGTTCTACGAGGGCCGCCTGTCCTGCTTCCACCCCGTGACCTACCTCGACCGCACCGACATCACCCAGATCCGCCCCCTCCTCTACGTCAGCGAGGCCGTCATCCGGGACGCCGCCCAGCGCCTGGCCCTGCCGGTGATCCACAACCCCTGCCCCGCTGACGGCCACACCAAGCGCCAGGAGGTCAAGGAGCTCATCGCCGGCCTGGAGCCGCAATATCCCAAGCTGAAAGAATATGTCTTTTCCTCCATGCAGCGCCTGCCCCTGCCCCACTGGGCCCCCAGGACCCTGCGCCGCCGGCCGCCGGCGGAGGATCTTGACGGGTAAGGGGTTCCCCCGGTTCTAAAAACGGTCTCCTTTCCTGAAAAACTTGTTCTTTTCCTTTGCAAATTTTTTGCTATAATGAAATTATCATAGAATCAGCACAGTAGCATGATGCTACGGCGCGAAAAGAACGCGAAAAGGAGATGATCCGCTATGACGTTGGAAGACATGCGACTTATGGAAGAGAAAATAGAGCCTCTGTTCCGGGAATACTACCGTCATCTGGTCCAATATGCCACGATCCTTCTCGCCAGGTCCCCCTACCCCACCAATCCCGACCGCGCCGAAGAAATCGTCCAGGAGGCCTTTGCCACCGCGTGCAGCAAGTGGGAGAGCTTCATGACCAGCCCCAACCCCATCGGCTGGCTGTATCTGGCGGTAAACTATATCGCACGCAACGCCATGCGGGCGGATGTCCGCTGGTGCAGCCATGTGATCCAGGAGCCGGAGGATGAGTACTTCACCTTCGGCCAGACCCCGCCCCCGGGCGCGGCCCTGGAGTTGGAGGGATTTATCTCAGAGGACGAGATGGCCCTGCTCAAACGGCTGTACCTGGAGGGGTTTACCTATGAGGAGGTGGCCCAGGACATGGGGATCTCCCGCAACGCCCTGGCCAAGCGGGTCAGCCGCATCAAGGAGCGCTTCCGGAACAAATATTGGGAAATGGAAAATTTTTTTGCCGAAGACCGGGAACAACCCCTCCCCCTCGGACATAATAATAGTAGAGGAGGTTCTCACCAATGAAAGCGCCCAAATCTGGTATGGGAAACCCGATCGATCTGGACCAGCTGTCCACCCAGGAGCTGGAAGGACTGGTGCGCAACGATTTCCTCGCCAGTCACGGCCAGACCGATCCCGAATTTGTCGCAGCTGCGATGGAGGTGATTGCCAGACGGAAGGACCAAACTACCCCCACAGTGGATGTGGATGCCGCGTGGGAGACCTTTCGGGCCCGCATGAAGCAGGACCTTGGGCAGAAAGCGGACGCCCCGGAGGCGGCCCCCGAACTGCCTGCCGGACAGGAGACGAAGAAAACCGGAACACGGCGCTGGCTGCGTCCTGCCGTGGCAGCTGCCGCTGTGGTAGCGATTCTGGTGTGCCTCTCTCTGGTGCCGGTGCAGGGGACGAGCTTGTTGCAGAGTTTTGTGGGTTGGACAGGAGATACCTTTTCCTTCATCCAAGAAAATAATTCTGCCGAGGAATCAAAAATTTTTAGCGATTTGGTATACCAGCAGGCAAAAAACAGCATCTCTAATCTCACGGACCAACCAGTTTTACCAACTTGGTATCCTGATGGAAGCTCCATAATCCGTGTAGAAGAAAACCCCATGGATAACGGCTACAATTATACCATAATATTCTCTTTGAATAACAAAGAGTTCTTGCTATCCATTAGTATCTATCAGGATGCATTATACATGGAAGATACTTCTTCCTCTGCGGAGTACGAAAAAAATAATGGTTCCGCAGAAGAATATTATTCCAATGGAATTCCTCATTACCTTATGGGAAACTTAGAGCAAAGTTCTGCAGTATGGAGAAACAATTCTGTCGAATGTAGTATTCATGGCTATTTATCCATAGATGACCTTAAAAAAATAATTGACTCAATTTATTCTGGAGGGAACTAATCAAATGAGGATCAATAAGCAAAAATTAATCTCCCTTTCTCTCTGTGTTATCATATTAGCTTTTACTTTAGCTATTCCTGCCAGCGCTCGTGCTAGTGCCTATTTCAGTT
>DXEA01000165.1 GCA_019115225.1 Candidatus Evtepia faecigallinarum | reverse complement strand
ATAAGCAAAATATTATGCTCCTATAATGATATTTTGCCGCCTATCTATTTTTGAAAATCACTTTGTAAGGACTGATGCTTCGTGCCTATGTACCAACCGGAAATTGAGACCATGCCCCAGGACCAGCTGCGGGCGCTGCAGAGCCAGCGTCTGGTGGCTCAGGTGCGCCATGTCTATGACAACGTCCCCTACTACCGCGCCAAGATGGAGGAGAAAGGGGTCACCCCCGACGACATCCACGGCGTGGAAGATCTGCATAAACTCCCCTTTATCAGCAAGAGCGACCTGCGGGATGCCTACCCCTACGGCCTGCTGGGCAAGCCCTTGAGCGACTGCGTGCGCATCCAGTCCACCTCGGGCACCACCGGCCGGCGGGTGGTGGCCTTTTATACCCAGCACGACATCGACCTGTGGGAGGACTGCTGCGCCCGGGCCATCATGGCCGCCGGGGGCACCAAGGACGATGTGGTCCACGTCTCCTATGGCTACGGCCTGTTCACCGGCGGCGCGGGCCTGCACGGCGGCAGCCACAAGGTGGGCTCCCTCACCCTGCCCATGTCCAGCGGCAACACCGACCGGCAGATCCAGTTCATGTGCGACCTGGGCTCCACCATCCTCTGCTGCACCCCCTCCTATGCCGCCTTCCTGGCCGAGAGCATTCTGGAGCGGGGCCTGAAGGACCAGATCAAGCTCAAGGCCGGCATCTTCGGCGCCGAGGCCTGGTCGGAGGAAATGCGGCAGGATATTCAGAATAAGCTGGGCATCAAGGCCTATGACATCTACGGCCTGACAGAGCTGTCCGGCCCCGGCGTCTCCTACGAGTGCAGTGAGCAGAAGGGCATGCACATCTGCGAGGACCACTTCATCGCCGAGATCATCGACCCCGACACCGGCGAGGTCCTCCCCGACGGCTCCAAGGGTGAGCTGGTCTTCACCTCCATCACCAAGGAGGCCTTCCCCCTCATCCGCTACCGTACCCGGGACATCTGCGTGCTGGACCGCACCCCCTGCGCCTGCGGCCGCACCCACGTGCGCATGGCCAAGCCCATGGGCCGGTCTGACGACATGCTCATCATCCGCGGCGTGAACGTCTTCCCCACCCAGATCGAGGAAGTCCTGCTGAAGGTCAGCGGCGAGAGCATCACCCCCAACTATCAGATCATCGTGGGCCGGGAGAACAACACCGACACCCTGGACATCAACGTGGAGATGAGCGAGAAGATGTTCTCCGACGACATCCGCTCCGTGGAGAACCTGGAGAAGGAGATCGTGGCCAAGCTCCGCTCCATGCTGGGCATCGGCGCCAAGGTCCACCTGGTCAACCCCAAGACCATCGCCCGCAGCGAGGGCAAGGCCCAGCGAATCATCGACAACCGGAAGCTGTAAGGAGGGAAAAGACCATGTTAGTCAAGCAAATCTCTGTTTTCGTGGAAAACGTCCCCGGCAAGCTGGTGGAAGTGTCCCAGATCCTGGGTGAGAACAACATCGACATGAGCGCCCTGTCCCTGGCTGACTCCTCGGACTTCGGCATCCTCCGTCTGATCGTCAACGACCCGGACAAGGCCTACCAGGTCCTGCGGGAGCACGACTTTGTGGTCAAGCAGAGCGAGGTCATCGCCGTGGTCATCGACGACCGTCCCGGCGGTCTGACCGGCGTGCTCCAGCTGCTCTCCGGCGCCAACCTGTCTGTGGAGTATATGTATGCCTTCGTGGGCAGCCAGGACAGCCACGCCGTGGTGGTCCTGCGGGCCAACGACACCGAGGCCGCTTTGAAGGTTCTGGAGGCCAACCACGTCTCCACCCTGGAACCGAAAGATATTTACCGTATGTGATCTGCACATCCTTTTCTTCGGCGCCGCCCCCCTTTGTGAAAAAGGGGGGCGGCGCTCTTTTGTTCTCGATCCCTCTTGACAGAGGGCCTCCGCTATCTTATAATATCGTTATACAATATCATATAACGATATGAAGGAGAGGATCACCATGCCGAAACGAGCGATGGAAAGCCTGACCGAGCCCATGTTCTACGTCCTTCTGGCCTTCACTGTCCGGCCCCTGTGCGGCATCGAGGCGGCGGAGTTCATCAAAACCTGGACCAAGGGACGGGTCCAGGTGGGGCCGGCCACCTTATACACCATTTTGGGAAAGTTTGAAAAGGAGGGGTATCTGAAGGAGACGGCGGTGGCGGGGCGCAAGCGCACCTATGCCATCACCGACAAGGGCAGGCGGGCCTATCTGCAAGAGCTGGACCGGCTGCAGGCCTGTCTCAACGACGCCCGGCGGCTGCCGCCCCCCACCGTCCCCGCCGGGGAGGAGGGTCCCCTCTCCCCGGCCCCGTCCCCCGCCTGATCGGGGAGAAAGGAGCATCCCCATGAAAGAGAAAACGCGCAGGCGCAGGCTCATCCCCTGCGCGGCCTATGACGTGGAGGCCATGGAGAGCTGGCTGGGGGATCAGGCCGCCGAAGGGTGGTTCCTGGAGGAGGAGGGCATCGTTGGCCCCTGGGCCTGCTTTGTCTCCGGCCCGCCCCGGCGGACAGCGTACCGGCTGACCTCCTCCCTGTCTGCCCCGGAGCTCATCGGCCCCGACGAGGAGGCCCGGGACCTCTCTGCCGCCTACGGCTGGAAGTACCTGGCCAAGCGGAAGGAGTTTTATATCTACCGGGCCACGGGGGAGCATTGGGGGGAGATGGACACCGATCCCCGGACCCAGGCCCTGATCCTCCGGGCGGTCCGCCGGCGGACCATAGGCACCGTCATCACCCTGCTGGTCATGGGCCTGGGCTATCCCCTGTTCCTGCTGGCCAAGGACGGGCAGCTGGGGCTGCTGGTCCGGTATCCCTGGTACTGGATGCTCCCCTTTGCCTTTGTGGTTTGGTTCCTGACCTGTGCCCTGGCCGGCAGCCGCCATTATCACCGGCTGGCCAGGCAGCTGGAGGAGGGCAGGCCCCTGGACCATCGGAAGCCCTGGCAGCCTCAGGCCCGGCGGCATCTGGCATGCGCCTTAATCTCGGTCCTTCTCACCGGGATGGTGGCGGTCCAGGTGGTGCTGGTGCTGGTGTTTACAACTCCTTTTTGATCTTCTGGATGGCGTTTTTCTCCAGACGGGAGATCTGGGCCTGGGAGAGGCCGATGTGGGCGGAGACCTCCATCTGGGTCTTGCCCTCAAAGAAGCGCAGGCGGAGGATGCGCTTTTCCCGGTCGCTGAGACGGTCCATGGCCTCCTTGAGGGCGATCTGTTCCAACCAGTTCTCATCGGTGTTCTTGGCGTCCCTCACCTGGTCCATGACGCAGATGGTGTCGCCGCCGTCGGCGTAGACGGGCTCGTAGAGGGAGACCGGGTCCACGATGGCGTCCAGGGCAAAGACCACTTCCTCCCGTTTCAGGTCCAGGAGCCTGGCGATCTCCTCCACGCTGGGCTCCCGCTGGTGCTGGGCCACATAGGCCTCCTTGGCCTGGAGGACCTTGTAGGCCGTGTCCCGCATGGACCGGGAGACCCGGACGGCGCTGTTGTCCCGGAGATAGCGGCGGATCTCCCCCACGATCATGGGCACCAGATAGGTGCTGGGGAAGACGTCTAAGTCTACATTGAAATTGTCGATGCCTTTGATCAGGCCCACGCAGCCCACCTGAAACAGGTCGTCCGGGTTTTCGCTGCGGCCGTCAAAGCGCTTGATGACGCTGAGCACCAGGCGCAGATTGCCCTGGATGAGGGCCTGCCGGGCCTCCTGACTGCCTGCCCGGGCCTGGCGGAAGAGGTCCTTGGCCTCATCCCGGGAGAGGACCGGAAGTTCCGCGGTGTTCACGCCGCTGATCTCTACCTTGCTGAGCCGTCCCATTGGGGCTCCCCCCTTTTTTCCGTTGCTGTGTTCAGTATCTCCCCGGTCAGAGACCTTCATACTGACAGGCGGCGGCTTTCGGGGGGCACCCTTCGGCCCTTTGGGACGGAAGGGGACAAAAAAACAAGCAGTGCGTGGGGGTTCCACACACTGCTTGTCTGGTTTTGGGGAATGGCGGGCGGTCAGTCGATGGAGAAAAGGACCTCTAAGCCCTTGTCCGGGTGGTAGCTCCAGCTGACCTCCAGGTCGTCATACTCCTCGCTCTGGCGGCCGTCCAGGGCCCGGGTGGCGGCCATTTTCTGCAGGAGGGAGTCGGGCAGATCCAGGGCGATGAGGGTGTAGTACAGGCCCTGGATGGCCTCGTCGTCGCTGTAGTCATCGTAGTCGTTGGGGTTGGTGTCGATGAGCAGGTAGGAGCCGTCCGCCGCCAGGCTGGCATAGCTGCTGTCCAGCAGGCTGTAATAGATGGTCTGGAAGCTGGACAGTTCCGGGCGCACCGTCACGTCGATGGTGGCGAATGCCCCGCTCTTGGCGGTGGCGGTGACGGTGCAGCTGCCCTCGGCCACGCCGTGGACCTCGCCGTCGCTGTCCACCACGGCCACGTTGGCATCGGAGGAGGTCCACTTGAGCTTGGCGTCCTCTGCCTCCCGGGGGGTGATGGTATAGTCGATGTCGGCATCCTCCCCCACCTGGACGGACAGGCTGCTCTGGGTGAACTGGATCGCCGTTACGGCAGGCCCTGCGCCGGTCACTGCCAGGACGATCACCAGGATCACCACCACCACCAGCACCACGCCGGCCAGGACGATGGTCTTGGGGGTGAAGCGGAACCTGGTGGGCTTTTCCGGGTCGGGGGAACTGTTGGGGGGGATCACGGGGAGCTCCGGCGGGGGGACCTGTGCGCCGGCCTCTCCGTCCTGGGCGGGGTCTTCTTGGG
>DXEA01000164.1 GCA_019115225.1 Candidatus Evtepia faecigallinarum | reverse complement strand
CGGTCAAAGAGGCCGGCGTTGCGGAGCATCCGGTCAAACCAGTTGCGGGACTCGTAGTTGGAGAAGTTCACGTTGGCCATGATCTTCTGCAGCCAGGGGCCCTCCACGATCCACACGTCGTCCTCGTGGCGGATGGTGAGGGGCTCGGTGGTGTCCACCTGGGGCGGGCGCTCCACATACTCCGGCTCATAGGTGATCACCGGCGGCAGGTGGGCCAGCTCTCCGGCGGCGGCCTTCATCAGCTCCCGCACCCCCTGGTGGGTGGCGGCGGAGAGCTCAAAGAAGGTCAGGCCCAGGTTTTCCACATGGGCCTTGAGCTTGTCCAATAGGGTCCGGTCGGTGAGGATGTCGGTCTTGTTGGCCGCCACGATCATCTTCCGGCTGGCAAGCTCGGGGCTGTACTCCTTGAGCTCGGCGTTGATGGTCTCAAAGTCCTCCACCGGGTCCCGGCCCTCGGAGCCGGACACATCCACGATGTGGATGAGCAGGCGGCAGCGGTCGATGTGGCGCAGGAAGTCGTGGCCTAAGCCCGCCCCCTCGGCCGCCCCCTCGATGATGCCGGGGATGTCGGCCATGACGAAGGACACCCCTTCGTCCACAAAGACCACCCCTAAGTTGGGGAAGAGGGTGGTGAAGTGGTAGTTGGCGATCTTGGGCCGGGCCTTGGTGGCAACAGACAGCAGGGTGGATTTGCCCACGTTGGGGAAGCCCACCAAGCCAACGTCTGCCAGGAGCTTGAGCTCCAGCAGCACCGTCCGCTCCTTCCCCGGCAGGCCGGCTTTGGCAAACTGGGGGGTCTGGCGGGTGGGGGTGGCGAAGTGCTTGTTGCCCCAGCCGCCGTTGCCGCCCCGGCAGAGGACAAAGGGCTCGTCGTCGGACATATCCCGGATGATCTCCCGGGTCTCCGCATCCCGGACTACCGTGCCCCGGGGCACTTTGATGATCAGGGGGGCGCCGTTCTTGCCGGTACACTGCTTGCCGGCGCCGTTGCCGCCGTTCTCGGCCACATATTTGCGCTTGTAGCGAAAATCCATCAGGGTGGACATCCGGTCATCCACCTGGAGGATCACGTCGCCGCCCCGGCCGCCGTCGCCGCCGTCGGGGCCGCCGGCGGCCACGTACTTCTCCCGGTGAAAGGCCACCGCCCCGTTGCCTCCGGCCCCGGAGCGGACCAGGATGCGGGCGGTGTCGATGAATGTATTTGCCATTGGGCACCTCCATTTCTGTGGGTGGCAGATGGGAAAAAAGCCCCGGACGGTTCGTCCGGGGCTTGGGATTGGGCGGAAATTACTCCGCAGCGACCTCCACGATGGAGACCTGCTTGCGGTCCTTACCCAGCCGCTCAAACTTGACGCGGCCATCCTTCAGGGCAAACAGGGTATCGTCCTTGCCGATGCCCACGTTGGTGCCGGGATGGATGTGGGTACCGCGCTGACGGACCAGGATGTTGCCGGCCAGGACGAACTGACCGTCGCCCCGCTTGACGCCCAGACGCTGGGCCATGGAGTCACGGCCGTTCCGGGTGGAGCCCACGCCCTTTTTATGGGCAAAGAACTGAAGTCCGATGTGAAGCATTTGGTTACACCTCCATAACGTTCATGTGTTCGGGATATTCCTCCTGCAGCTGCACGAAGTAGACCATGAGGGCGGCCAGAAGGGTCTGGCAGACCTCGTCGGCCTCGCCGGTGAGGCTGCGGGGAAGTTTCAGGGTGATGGATGCATCCTTTTCGCTGACCTTGACACTGGCCTCCAGGCCCAGCACGTCATTGATGGCGCACTCGGTCAGGCGCACGGCGCTGGTGATGGCGGCGCAGAGGATGTCCTCCCCCTCCTGAGCCAGGCCGCTGTGGCCGGATACGGTAAAGGCCAGCAGGCGGCTGCCCTCGGTAACGAAGGATGCGGTGGTCATCAGGCGTTGATCTTCTTGATCTCGACCTTGGTGTAGGGCTGACGGTGGCCCTGACGCAGACGATAGCCCTTCTTGGGCTTATACTTAAAGATGACGACCTTCTTGCCCTTGCCGTTCTTCACCACGGAGGCGTCCACGCTGGCGCCCTCCACCAGGGGAGCACCGAACTTGGGCTCGTCCCCCAGGACGGCCAGGACCTTGTCGAACTTGACCTCGTCGCCGGCCTGCTGGGGCAGCTTTTCGATGAACAGAACGTCACCCTCGGCTACCTTGTACTGCTTCCCGCCGGTCTCAATGATTGCATGCATTGCTCTTGCACCTCTTTCCTTAATTACGGGCTCGCTGTCGGGGGCGAGGCACGGGCGGGTTTTCGCCCGACCTGCTTATGACCCATTCAAAGCGGCTTTGAAATTATAACAGCATCCCCCCGGAAAGTCAAGGCTTTTCCCCCGATTATTTCACGGCTTCCAGGGGACCGCGATACCAGCCTGTGGCCCCGTCCTTTTTGGCCAGCGCCCCCCGGCTGGTGCGGCGGACGATGGCCAGCCGCTCCCCGGCCCGGACGGGCAGCTGGTAGTCGGTGGAGTCCAGGCAGTAGGTCCCCTGGTCCCCCTGGCGGAGATAGTCGGTGAGGATGTCCATCTCCCGCCCGCTCTCCAGGTGCAGGCAGCGGGAGAACTCCTCCCCCAACTCCAGCACCTCCACGGCGCTGTGGCCCCAGCGGATGTTCAGGGGATTTGGGGAGGGCGACTGGTCGGCCAGGGCGGTCATCACCGGGAAGCCGTCGTAGGCCACATAGGTAAAGTCTCCCCCCGGCTCCCTGGGCAGGATGAGGGCGTTGAGCTGGCCGTCGGCCTTCAGGGAGCACCCCCCGTCGATGCTGGCGATGTGCCGCTGGGGCAGGATGAGGGGCTTGGCTGAGGGGATGTCCGGCCGGTAGAGGGTCACCGGCCAGTGGCCCACCACCACCCAGCGGCGGAAGGTCCGGCCCTGGCTGAGGAAGTTGTCGTTCTTCATGCACTGCCGGGCCACCAGCTCCTCCAGCCGGTCCTCCCGGGGCACGCCCCCGTGGACAAAGAGGTAGTCCTGGTGCAGGAGGATGGTGGGCATGGCCCGGAGAAAAGCCAGCTCCTCCGGAAAGGCCCCCTCGATGGCCTTCCGGGCTGCGCCGAAATCCTTGGGGTCGCTCACGTCGATGCCCGTCTGGTGGGCCATGGACACCCAGGCGCACTTCTCCCCCCAGAAGCCGCCGTACTTGGCGGCGATCTCGTCGGGCCAGGCGCCGTTGAGGAAGCCCAGGGTCACATCGTCACAGTTGCCCTGGACAAAGTAGATGGTGTACCGCTTGCGCAGGTCCATCAGGTAGCGGAGGGTCTCCAGCCCGCCGGTGGACTTTTCCAAAATGTCCCCCAGGATGATGAGGATGTCATCCCCGCAAAAGCCCACCTTGTGCAGCAGCCCCTTCAGAAAGGGCAGATTGCCGTGGATGTCGCTGATCACCAGCACCCGCCGGTCCTGGGGCAGGACCAGGGGGCACACCACCGCGTTGGCCATGGCTCAGCCCACCCGGGCTTCCAGGGCCACCCAGCCGTTCTTCTCCCGGCGGCGCGTCACGGTCAGGCCGGCCTGCTCCAGGGCGGCGGCCACCTCATCGCCCCGGGTGTCGATGATCCCCGAGCACAGGAAGGTCCCCTCCGCCGCCAGCAGCCGGGGGACCACCGGGGCCAGGGGGATGATGACGTCGGCCACGATGTTGGCCAGCACCAGGTCCGCTCTCTCCCGGGCCAGCTCCTCCACCAGGCTCCGGTCGCTGATGACGTTGCCCGCCAGGAAGCGGCACTTGTCCCGGCCGATGCCGTTGAGGGCGGCGTTTTCATAGGCCACATCCACCGCCTTGGGGTCGATGTCCACCCCCGTGGCATGGCGGGCCCCCAGGCACAGGGCGGCCACGGCCAGGATGCCGCTGCCGCAGCCCAGGTCCAGCACCAGGCTGTCCGGCTTTAAGACCTCCTGGATGCCCTCCAGGCACAGCTGGGTGGAGGCGTGGGAGCCGGTGCCGAAGGTGAGCCCGGGGTTCATGAGCAGGCGGACGGCGCCGGCGGGCAGGTCGGCGGTATCCCGCTCCCACTCGGGCACGATCCACAGCTTCTCCCCCACCGCCAGGGGGCGGTAGTATTTCTGCCAGCTGTGGGCCCAGTCGTACTCCCGCAGGGGGACGGTGGTATAGGGCAGGTCCACCCCGGCCAGGTAGGCTGCCAGCTGCTTTTTGCCATCGTCGTCGTCGGTGACGTAGAGCTTGATGCGGGAGACCCCCTTCATCCGCTCCAGCAGTTCGTCGTCCACATAGTCCCAATACTGCCGGTTTTCCTCCAGAAAGGCCCGGAACTCCTCCTCTTCCTCCACCGCCAGGCCGGGCACCCCGTTGGCGATGAGCTGGGCGCTGACCTGGTCCAGGTCCTCTGCCTTCACGTTCAGGCTGACCTCCAGCCACACACTGTCCATGTCCATTCCTCCTCGCTTAAAAACTTCTCGCTGCCCACCATCTTACCATGCTTTCTCCCCCTGCGCAACACGCAGAAAATGCCCACCGCTCTGGCGGTGGGCATTTCTGACCGGACAAACCCTCCGGCGGGGATGATACACTTTGTCAGGCTCAGTCGACCTTTCTGGTCCACAGGGAAGCCATGGCGGGGCCGCCGCCCACGCACAGGGAGGCGCCGCCCACGGTGGCACCGCGGCGCTCCATTTCATACAGCATGGAGACAATGATGCGCAGGCCGGTGCAGCCGATGGGGTGACCCAGGGAGATGCCGGAGCCGTTGGCGTTGGTCTTCTCCAGGTCGACCTCCCAGCCGTGCTCCTCCTTGAGCTTGCGGCCGACACCCAGGAACTGGGCGGCGAAGGCCTCGTTGATCTCCCAGTAGTCCACGTCGTTGAAGTCCATGCCCACCTGCTTGAGGCACTTGGGAATGGCATAGGCGGGGCCGATGCCCATATACTTGGGCTCCACGCCGGCGGAGCAGATGTTGATGAGCTTGGCCATGGGCTTCAGGCCCAGCTCCTTGGCCTTGTCAGCGGACATGATGACCACGGCAGCAGCGGCGTCGTTGATGCCGGAGGCGTTGGCGGCGGTGGTGACACCGTCGGGGGTGAAGACGGCCTTCATCTTGGAGATGGTCTCATAGCTGCAGTTGCGGATGGGGTGCTCGTCGGTGTCGATGACGATGTCGCCCTTCTTCTTGTTGTGGATGACCACGGGGACGATCTCATCCTTGAACTTGCCGGCGTCGATGGCGGCGCAGGCGCGGTTGTGGCTGATGACGGCCAGCTCGTCGCACTCCTGACGGGAGACGTTGCACAGCTTTGCCACGTTGTCGGCGGTCACGCCCATGTGGCCGGGGACCAGGGCGTCATACAGGGCGTCGTGGATGAGGCTGTCATACAGCTCGGCGCCGCCCTCGGTGGGGATGCCGCCCATGCGGTAGCCCATACGGGCCTTGGGCAGCAGGAAGGGAGCCTGGGTCATGTTCTCCACGCCTACCACCAGGCCGATGTCGGTCTTGCCCAGCATCACGTTGTGGCAGGCAATCTCCATGGCGCGCATACCGGAGGCGCAGTTCTGGTTGACGGTGACAGCGCTGCTCTCCACGGGCAGGCCGATCCGCATGGAGACCTGACGGGCGGGCAGGGAGCCCTGCATGCCCAGGTAGCACTCACCCATGACCATTTCGTCGATGGTGTTGATGTCGATGCCGGCACGGCGGATGGCTTCCTTGCCGGCGGTGATGGCGAGCTCTCTGGCGGAAACGTCCTTAAACTGGCCCTGGAACTTACCGATGGCGGTACGGCAGGCGCTGACGATGACTACATCTCTCGGTTGCATTTGCGGTATCCTCCTGTACTAATCTCATATTTGTTCATTTTATACTAAAATGCACTGATCCATGTCATAGGGTAGCTATATTATACACCGAAAACCTGGCTTGTCAAGGCAAAGTCACAAAAAGACCCCACTTTTTTCTGATACTTTTACAGGGGATAGGCTTGAACTTGTACTACAAAATGTGTATAATAGGAAAAAATCGGGAAACCGCCGCAGGAAGAATGCAGCTCTTCTGTCATCCCCGCGGCCCAGGCCGGGTGTGCCCGGCCGGAAAGGAGGCGGCTGTCATCAGCAAGATCCCTGACGCCTGGCACGACGCGGCCATGAGTTTTTCCCTGGATTTGGCCAGGGACAGCGAAAATTTCCCCAAAAAGGTCCTGGCCCTCTTTGACAAGCACTTCGGCTTCCGGCGCAGCATCTTTTTCCCCTGCCACGACCCTGCCTTCCCCGCCAGCCAGGGCCGGCGCAGCAGCAGCCTGAGCAACTACATCACCTACGGCATCCGCTACGGCCCCATGTATGACTACAAGGACCATGTATATAAGGAGGACATCTTTCGCTACTCCTCCCTGCCTGCCCATCTGAAGGGCAAGCGGGTGGTCTTTACCGAGGATGTGATGCCCCTGGAGGAGTATGAGCGCACCCCTTACGGCATCCACATGGCCGCCGAGGACCTGTACTACCAGGCCGTCCTCTTTTTCTATCTGGGCGACCGGGTCTGCGGCTCCATGGGCCTGTTCCGCACCAAGGAGGAGGGGCCCTTCCGGGAGGAGGAGCGGGGCCTGCTGGAATACCTGTCGGAGCTGGTGGAGGCCAACTACCAGACCTATCTGCGCAGCAGCGGCGAGGCCCGGTTCCACGACTGCTTCCACCTCTTCTTCCAGGATGTGAAGATGGGGGCGGTGATCCTGAACCAGGACATGACGGTGATGCAGACCAACAAGGCCGCCCAGGAGATCAGCCAGGTTTTTTGGGAGCAGTACCGCCACAACCAGGGCCACTTTCTGCGCAGCAACTACCAGGGGGAGGCCAAGTTCCGGGAGGTGCAGACCATGATCAACGAGATCAGCGAGCGCCTGACCACCCAGGGGGGCACCAGCCAGACCATCACCTCCCTGGCCGGGGACATCACCTTTTACCACACCTCCTTCCTCTCCTCCAGCGCCGCGGGGCTCATCCAGACCTGGCACCTGATGCTCATCACCTGCCAGACCAAGGAGCTGCCCAAGAACATCGACCACCCCTACAACACCCTCACCCAGCAGGAGCGGCGGATCGTGTACTACCTGGCCTCGGGGATGAAGAACGAGCAGATCGCCGAGGAGCTGCACATCAGCATCTACACCGTGCGCACCCACATCGCCAACATTTATAAAAAGTTCGAGGTCAACAACAAGGTGGACCTGCTCATGCACCTGCAGCCCATTTTGAAGGACCAGAAACACCAATAAAACCAGCAGCACCTGCCCGGTCAGAGCAGGTGCTGCTTTCTTGTCACGGAATATCTCAGGCCCGCAGGCGATACCCCCGGCCTGCCCGGACCACCAGGTCCTGCTCCAGCAGCTGGGCCAGGGCGGTGCCCACCTCCCCTTCCGGCATGCCCAACCCCTGGGCCAGGCCCTTCAGGCCGGCGGTGACGTGGTCGGTGAGGTATTCGATGACCTGCTGCCGGGTGAGCTCTGCGGGGGAAAACTCCCGGTCGGGCAGGGGGAGGGTCAGGTCGGTGCGGTCGGCCTGGACGGTCTCCGCCAGCACCGGCGCCTGCCACCCCTGGCGGGCCCAGAGGGCGTAAATCTTTCGCAGACCCCGGCCGGTGCCTGTGGCCAGCTTCACCAGGGAGAAGAGCTGGATGAGCCCCCGGTTGCGAGGGTCTGCCGCCTGGCCCGCCCGGGCCTGGTCGGGGGAGACCCGCAATAAGCCCCCGTTGGACACCAGCAGTTCCCCCGCCCGGCGCAGGATGGTCAGGCCGCCGCGGCTGAAATAGTCGGCGTGGAGGATGGCGTTGAGGACGGCCTCCCGCATGGCGGCGGCCAGCTCCTCCCGCTGGCGGGGCTCGTCAGACAGCAGGGCGGAGACGGCGGTGAGCCGGCGGGCGGTCATTTGATAGAAAGAAAACACGTTCTCCGGGGGGCCCGGCCGGATGGTGGCCAGGCGGAAGCCCGTATCCTCCTCCTGGTACTCCATGCGGAACTGGGGAAAGACCTCCCGCAGGGCCTTGCGCTTGCCCAGCAGCAGCAGGCCCGCCAGGGTGGGGTGGAGTTCCCCGCCCCCCGGCCCCAGGATGCCTACCTTGGGCAGGAACTGGTCGTCGGGCAGGAAGTTATAGGGGTGCTCCGGCTGGCGCATGGCCATGAGCGCCCGGAACTGGCGAAGGGTCTCCTGGGACAGGTCGCCGGGGCTGCGGCCGGTGAGGACCGCCAGGTCGGCGGGGGCGTCGTCCCGGTCCCGCAGCATGGCCCGGACCTCCTCGGCCGAGCAGTGATAGTCCCCCTCCCCGTCCCGGCGGTAGGAGCCGGTGAAGGGGCTGTCGCCGATGTACACCGGCCGCTGACGGCGGGTGGCCCGGGGCACGGAGATGACCAGAATCTGCTTGCCCTCCACCGTGTGCAGGGCCACGTCCTGGGGGCGCAGGATGTTTTCGCTGACCTTGGCCGGGTCCCGGACGGTCTGCCAGAAGATATCCGCATACCCCGGCCCGTCGGGCACACCGGTGACCCGGAGGCTCTTGTCCCGTCCCTCCTCCACCCCCAGCAGGATCAGGCCGCCGATGGTGTTGGCAAAGGCGGAATAGGTCTCCCACAGGCTGTGGGGGAAGCCGCCGGCGGCCTTTTTGGCCTCAATGCGGTTGTTCTCCTGATAGGTGGCAATGTTGTTCAGGTCGATCACGGCGGGCCCTCCCCTCCGGCGGCCCCGGGGCCGCGTCTTTTCCTTCATTATAGGGAAGCCCCCTGCCCTTGTCAATTTGCCCGGCGGGAAAGTTCTCTCCCGCCCGCCGCCCCCCGGGAGAGGGCCGGGAGAAAAAGTGAAACTTTTTCAAAAAAGCTATTGACAAATCCGGGCGAATAGGATAGAATAGCACTCGTTCCGCAAGAGATGGACGATTAGCTCAGCTGGTATGAGCATCCGCTTGACGTGCGGGAGGTCACAGGTTCAAGTCCTGTATCGTCCACCAGAATGAAACCCTGAAGCCTTTGGCTTCAGGGTTTTTTGTCGGTTCAGAACGGCCCGCCCCGGGACCTTTGGGTCCTGGGGCGGGCCGGTTTTTTCTTCCCGAACGCCGTCACACGTCCTCGGGCAGGAAGGTGTTCAAGTAGGCCGCCCGGATCTCCTCGGGCACCAGGCTGCCGCCGGTGGCCCAGACGATGTGGGTGGCCTGCTCCATGACCTCCTCCGTCAGGCCGTGCTCGAGGCAGTAGTTCCGGGTCTCCTCCCGCTGCCACAGGGCCGCCGGCCCCTGGAAGGCCGCGCAGCTGGAGGGCTCGATCTGCTCCCCCTCTGTGCGGTAGAGCAGGCGGAGGTAGTCGTAGAGCTTGCTGTCCCGGACGGTAAAGGCCCCCGAGAGGAGGTTGGTCATGATCCGGGTGACGAAGCTGGAGGGGCTGGCGCAGGCCAGGCCGTCGGCCTCGGTCTTCCCCGTCAGGCCATAGTCCCGGACGTTGGCTTTTTCAAACTTCTGGGTGGCGATGCCCAGCAGCACCGAGGGGCACTGGACGGGCTCTGCAAAGAAGCAGTGGACGTGGTCCCCATACAGCCGCTTCAGGCCATAGCTCACGCCCCCCGGCGCGCCCCCCACCCCGGCGGGGATGTACACCAGAAGGGGATGGGCCGCGTCCACCGTCACCCCCTGCTCCGCCAGCTGCCCGGCCAGCCGGCCGGCGGCCACGGCATAGCCCAGAAAGAGGGGGACGGATTTTTCATCGTCCACAAAGTAGCTGGTGGGGTCGGCGTCGGACTGCCGCCGGCCCTCCTCCACCGCCTTGGAGTAGTCCTGGGCGTACTCGATGACCTGGACCCCCTTGCTGCGCAGCAGGTCCTTTTTCCACTGCTTGGCATCGGCGGACATGTGCACCACCACCCGGAAGCCCAGGGCGGCGCTCATGATGCCGATGGACAGGCCCAGGTTGCCCGTAGAGCCCACCTGGACGGTATACTGCCCCAGAAAGGCCCGCATCTCCGGGGTGTCGAATTTTTCATAGGATTCCTCGGGGGTGATCTTTCCCCCCGCCAGGGCCAGCTCCTCGGCGTGCTGGAGGACCTCATAGATCCCGCCCCTGGCCTTCACCGAGCCGGCGATGGCCAGGTGGCTGTCCTTTTTCAAAAACAGCCGGCCGGGGATCCTCCCGCCGCTCTCCCGGGCCAGGGCCTGCTGCATGGCGGGGATGGCCGCCAGGGGGGACTCGATGAGCCCGCCGGTGGCCCGGGTTTCGGGAAAGGCCCGGCAGAGGAAGGGCGCAAAGCGGCGCAGCCGCGCCTCCGCCTGGGCGATGTCCTCCTCTGAAACCACCAGGTCGCACAGCCCCCGCACCAGGGCAAAGGGCAGCCAGCGGGGATTGCGCCACGCCGTCTGCCTGCCCTGCCGGAGCTCTGTCAAAAGGGCCTGTGTCCGTTCGTTCATGTTCCTGCCTCCTTTACATCATCGTACACTCTCTCTTCGGGGGCAGACCCTTCCGGTTTCCGCCGCCCTATTGCATAAATTATAGCAAACCGGCCCGGCATTTCCAGTATCCCGCCAAAAATTTCTCCCAAAAACAGAAAGGGTGGGGGTGCCGACGGCACCTCCACCCGAAACACACTTCTCTCTCCCCGGCCCGGGCCGGGTGTTCTCCTTTTCTCTCCTGCCAGGCCCTCAGCGGTAGAGCCTGATGGTCCAGAACCGGCTCAGCGCCTCCATGGTCTCCTTCTTCCTGGCGTGGCTGATGCGGATGACCGTCCCGTCGTCCAGGATCAGCTCCGCCGGCTTGACCTGCTGGATGACGTCCATGTTCACGCAAAAGCTCTTGTGGCACTGCACAAAGCACGACGGCAGGCTCTTCACCACTGTGGCCAAGGAGGTGTAGTGCTCATAGTTGCGGTCCACACAGTGGACCACCACCTTCCGCCCCAGGCTCTCCAGATAGCGGATGTCCCGGATGGGGATGCGCTCCACATGGCTGCGCTTTTTGAAAAAGAGATAGGGATCGCCCTCTTGGATCTGGTCTATCCGGCCCAGGGCCTTGCTCACGGCCCGGACCAAGGTCTCCTCCTGAACGGGCTTTTGCACCAGCATCACATGATTCGTGTCGCAGACCTCAGCGCAGCAGGCGGCATAGGCGGTGATGAAGATCACCTGGGTCCGGCTCCCTCGGGGGAAGAGCTCCTTGGAGACCTGGATGCCGTCCTCCTCCCCGAAGAGGATGTCCATGAAGGCAATGTCCGGGGAGCGGCCGTCCGCCATGGCCTGGAGCAGTGCTTCCTTTGTCTCACAGCCGACGATGCGCAGGTCCTCCTTGAGAAATCCACTGTTCAGCATTCTTGTCAGTTCCACAATCACCGCCGGATTGTTGTCACAAATGGCGATAAACAGCACAGGGATCCCCCCTAATCGTTCCATAGCCCTCGCATCGGCACTTTTTTCGGCCTTATCCTGCCACCATTGTAATGTAAGCGTCTTAATATTGTATCTTTTTTTGTGCAGCAAGACAAGACATAGCGCAAAATCCACACGTTTCCTGCCAAAATCAGACTCTTCTCCCGGTTGGCGTCCCCAGGTTTTTATTTGCCATTCCTCCCTGCTTGTGTTATTTTAATCTCAGGACATTCACGATAAGTCAGGAGATACTGCGATGGAAAGCCTCCTCTCTGAATTATGCTATCCTTCCCGAATTTTTTTGAGCAGCTACGCCTGCCTGCTCGTTTCCCTCTTCTTCTGGGTCCTGCTGCTGCCAAAGCAGCGCTTTTCCCGCCTGCAGGCTTTCCTGCTGACCTTGGCCGCCTGTGTTGTCTGGACCGGGGGCAACCTGTTCTTGTCCACCCGGTATGACCTGGCGCTCTCTCTGTCGGTGGTCTATTACCTTCTGGTCACCGGCTGGATCTACCGGGACCCCCTGCTGCGCCGGGCCACGGCGATCCTTCTCCAGATGGTCCTGCTCATGACCACCGAGGCAACCCTGGCCGCTGTGACCATGCTGCAGTATCACCTGACCGTCCACGAGGCCATGCAGGCCCCTGCCGTTACCACGGTCCTGCTGCCCCATTATCTGCTTTTTCTCACCCTCTTCTTTGGCCTGCCCACCCTTCTGGCCAAAAAACGGCCGCCGGGCAGCTATATCCTGCCGGCCGGCCAGGCGGTCACCCTGCCGCTGCTGCAGGCGGTCATTCTGGGCGGCATCCTGTATGCCCTGTACACCAGCCAGCGCCCCCTGACGGCGACGGACGCTGTGGTGGTCACTGCCGCCATCGCCGCCTGCGTGGCCACCAGCCTGCTCTTCCTGCACATCGTCAAAACCCTCACCGAGCAGCAGCAGTGGAAGCAGCAGCAGGACCTGCAGGCCCGCTATTACACCGCCCTCATCGAGCAGCAGCAGCACATCCGCGCCCTGCGCCACGACATCGGCAACCACCTGACCACCGCCGCCATGCTGGCCCGGGAGGGGGGCTCCCAGGCGGAGGAATATCTGAAAAACCTCACCGAGCAGTTCCACGCCATGACGGCCATCGACACCTGCCAGAACCGGGTGGCGGACGCCGTGCTCTACAGCAAGGCCTCACAGGCCGCTGCCGCCGGCATCCCCTTTTCCGTGGAGGCCAGCCTGCCGGAACACCTGAAAATCCAGGACACCGACCTGATGAGCCTGCTGTCCAACCTGCTGGACAACGCCCTAGAGGCCACTGCCCAGGCCGCAGAGCCCGCCGTGGAGGTGTCCATTCGGGAAAAGGCAGGCTCCATCCTCATCTATGTCCGCAACACCTTCGCTCCCGATCTCTCCCCCGACCTGAGGCGGACCACCAAGGCAGACAAGCTCCGCCACGGCATCGGCCACCAGATCGTGGAAAACATCTGCCGGAAATACAGCGGGAGCTTTTCCCACACCGTCACCGGCACCACCTTTGAGGCCACCGCCATGGTGCTGGACCTGGCCCCCAAAGAGACCAGGCTGCGGTGAGACAATCCCCCCGGCTCCGGCAACGGGGGAGACGGCGGGAACACCCGCAGGAAAGGATGCAGTACAATGGTAACACACAGCAACAAAGGTTCCTTCACCCTGGCCAACGGGGTGGCCATCCCCTGCCCCGGCTTCGGCACCTGGCGGATGAAGGCGGGCTCGGAGACGGTGGCCGCCATCCAGGAGGCCCTGGCCCTGGGCTACCGGCACATCGACACGGCAGCCTATTACCAAAACGAGGAGAGCGTGGGCCAGGCGGTGCGGGCCAGCGGCCTGGACCGGAAGGAGGTCTTTCTGACCAGCAAGGTCTGGAACACCGACCGGGGGTACGAGACCACCCTGCGGGCCTTTGACCGCACCCTGGCCGCCCTGGGCACCGACTACCTGGACCTCTATCTCATCCACTGGCCCGCCGCCGCCAACCGCTTCCCCGACTGGAAGGAGATTAACCGCCAGACCTGGCGGGCCCTGACCAGGCTCTATCGGGAGGGGAAGGTCCGGGCCATCGGGGTGTCCAACTTCCTGGCCCACCATCTGGAGCCCCTGCTCCAGGAGGAGGTGGCCCCCATGGTCAACCAGATCGAGTGCAACCCCGGCTGGCAGCAGCGGGAGCTGATCGCCTACTGCCACGCCCACAACATCCTGGTGGAGGCCTGGAGCCCCCTGGGCCAGGGCCGGGTGCTGGGCCATCCCCTGCTGGCCCGGCTGGGGGAAAAATACCACCGCAGCCCCGCCCAGATCTGCCTGCGCTGGTGCCTGGAGGCGGGTGTGCTTCCCCTGCCCAAGTCCAACACCCCCCGGCGCATCCAGGAAAACCTGGCCATTTTTGACTTCTCCCTCTCCCCCGCCGACCTGGGCCAGCTGGCCGCCCTGGAGCCCTTTGGCACCTCCGGCCACGACCCGGATCACATCGACTTCTGACACCTTGCCTTTTGGGCCCGAATGGAGTATACTGACAGGAAGAACCAGAAAGGACGGTCCCGCCATGTTTGGACGAAAGAAGAAACAGGAAAAAATCCGCTCCCACCAGCAGGAGCTGCGCAAGGGCCTGCTGTTCTGGCTGCCCGGGGGCTCGTCCCGGCTGGACGTGTATCTGGACTACTGCGTGATCCGGTGCCTGGGCAAGACCAGGATGAAGGAGAAGGAGCGCACCATCCCCTTCACCTCCATCCGGGACGTGGTCTACACCCCCGCCACCCCCATGCGCATGGCCTGCCTGCAGCTGTTCACCAAGGAGATGCCCGAGGTGAAGAAGAGCTATTGGTATGCCTATGAGAACAACCTGGTGGTGGTCCACCCCGGCGCGGAGGACCTGGCCCAGAAGGTCCGGGCGTATATCCTCAACCCCAAGGGCTCCGACGTGGTCCCCCCGGAGTATCTCCAGCAGCTGCGCAAGGAGATGAAGGAGGCCCGCCGGGCAGAGGCCGAGGCCAAGGCCAAAGCCGAGCAGGCGGAAAAGGAGGCGGTCAAGGCCGCCAAGCGGGCCCAGGCCGAAGAGGCCAAAGCCCAGCAGGAGACCCCTGCCGCCCCCCCAGAGGACGCCGCCGCACCCGACCAGGAGACGGCCTCCCCCGAGAAGGAATGACCCACATTGCAAGACGCCCTCTTTGGCAGAAACCAAAGAGGGCGTCTTTTGTCCCCTTGCCTTTTGCCCCGGGACCCGATACAATGAAGAAAACTGTCATTCCCCGCACAAGGAAGGGAGATCCACCATGTATAACCTGCTCTTCACCCCCGGCAAGATCGGCACCCTCACCATCCC
>DXEA01000020.1 GCA_019115225.1 Candidatus Evtepia faecigallinarum | reverse complement strand
GGGACCAACTTCCATGAGATCTCTCCCCAAGAAGTGGAAGAAGTGATGCAGATGCTCAACAATAGACCCAGAAAGTGTCTCGACTTTTCCACGCCAGAAGAAGTGTTGCACTCCACTTGACAATTCACCCTATCATAAAACTCAGGCTGTGCAGACGGTGGTCAGCTCCCCGGTGTCCGTGTCGATGACGTAGCCGCCGATGCGGATGTCCCGGGGCATGAGGGGGTGGCGGCGGATGGTCTCCACCGTGTCGGTCACCGACTGCTCCACGGTGTCAAAGCCCGCCAGCCAGCGCTCAAAATCAATGCCGCAGTACTTCATCAGGTCGATGGACTCCTGGGAGATTCCCCGGGCCTTCATGTGCTCCATCATCTGCTCGCTGTCGATGTGCTGCACGCCGCAGTCGGTGTGGCCGATGACCATGATCTCCTCCACCCCCAGCTCGATGATGGCCACCAGCAGGGAGCGGATGACGCTGCCGAAGGGGTTTGTCACCACGCCGCCGGCATTCTTGATGATCTTCACATCGCCGTTCTTCAGCCCCAGGGCCGCCGGCAGCAGCTCCACCAGGCGGGTGTCCATGCAGGTGAGGATGGCGATTTTCTTGTTGGGGTACTTGCTGGTGGCATACTGTTCATAGCGCTTTTCCGCCACAAACTCCTTGTTATACGCCAGCATCTCTTCGATCATTCCCATGTTAACTCCTTTCCGGCCCGTCGGGGGGGTGGCTGGTCTGGTCCGTGGCCTCCAGCTTGAAAATCACCGGCCGCAGGCCGTCGTTACAGCTGCACACGGCCACGCCGGGGGTGCGGATCCAGTCCCCATAGTAAAACAGGTCTCCCTCCGCCCCGTGGGCCAGGGCGAATACATATTGATACATTGCCTTCCAGGCCTCGTCACACAGACCCTCGGGCTTGGCATAGTCCCCATAAAAGACCTGCCCGGCCCGGTGCATGGGACAGGGCCCCAGGCCCTCCACCCCGTACTCCTTGGCCAGGTCCGTATCCAGGGTCGTCTTGAGAACTGTGATCTTGACCTTTTTCATCGGTGCCTCCTCTCTGTCCTTGCCAAAGGGAGCGCCGGTCCCCTTCCGGGCACCGGCGTTCCACGGCGGCTCAGCTCTGGGCCAGAAGGCCCTCCTTCAGCGCCAGAATGGCGGCAGCGGCCGCGCAGGCCGGGCAGTCGCAATAGGCTGCCCCCTCGGCCTTCAGCTGCCGGCCGTGGTCGGCCAGCTTGGCCGCCCCTTCCGGGCCAAAGACCTGTTCCCCGGCCGGGGACTGGGCAAAGGCGATGAGCCCGTCCACCGTGACCACATCCTCGGCCAGCTCTGCCAGATACTTCCGGGTCTCCTCCTGCTGGCGGGGGGTGTCCAGGGCGTCCAGCCAGGCCTGGGCCGCCTGCCTGGCCTCCTGACTGCAGGAGGGCGCCTGCATGAGACGGTGGCTGTAGGCCACCGCCTGCTCTCTTGCTTTCTGATCCATGGTTCCTTCCTTTCCGCCAAAGGGGCAGAGGGTAAAAACAGCCCGCCAAACCGTCTTTTTTCCACCCGGCCTGCCGGCTGCACCCAATATCCGCTCCTCCCGGCGCAAGTTGTATATTTATTGTAGCACACTCCCCCGCCTGCCGCAACGGGAGCGGGGCCCTCTTTGCATGACGTTTTTCCTTTTCCTGCACATTTTTCTCCCCTTCCCTTGTGAAACCTGCCCAATTCCCCCTGTTTTCCCCCCTGCCGCCCCTCTCATGCCGTGATGTTGCACATCTCAGTGCGAGAAATTTCTTCTTCTTTTGTCACTCTTTGCTCTTGACGTTTCGGGGAAAATCTAAGATAATAGCCAAGGTCTCACGAGAGAGGGCCAGGCCTTGGGGCCCAAGGGTTTCCTCCTTCGTTTGCAATAAATCCTTCATTTTCGCCCAAGTTCACCCGCGTTTCCTTCCTTCTTTTCCGCGGCGTGACTGACATAAATCCTTCCATTATTACTCACCAAAAAAGCCTTTCGGGTCACTCCCGAAGGGCTTTTTTGGTGCTCTGACCATGGCAAATAAAACGGAATTGGCCATGGTCCCCATGCCAGTTTTGTGCTATCCTTGTTCCAATGGCGGCCTGGCCGTCAACCGGACCCGGGGCGGAGGCCCTCCGCCCCCAAACAAGGAGGATTACCATGAAGCGCGTTGTTTCCATTCAAGACATTTCCTGCCTGGGAAAGTGTTCCCTCACCGTGGCCCTGCCCATCATCTCCGCCATGGGCGTGGAGACCTGCGTGGTCCCCACGGCGGTGCTGTCCACCCACACGGGGGGCTTTTCCGGCTTTACCTTTCATGACCTGACCCAGGAGGTGGCCCCCATCGCCGCCCACTGGAAGAAGGAGGGCATCACCTTCGACGCCATCTATACCGGCTACCTGGGCTCCTTTGAGCAGATCCAGCTGGTGGGCGACTTCTTTGACCAGTTCGGCGGGGAGAACACCCTCATCTATGCCGACCCAGCCATGGCGGACAACGGGGTGCTCTACACCGGCTTCACCCCCGAGTTTGCCAGGGAGATGGGCAAGCTGTGCGGCAAGGCCGACGTGATCGTGCCCAACCTCACCGAGGCCGCCTTCATGCTGGGGGAGGAGTATGTGGGCGAGAACTACGACGAGGCCTACATCAAGGGCCTCCTCCAGCGCCTGACCGGCCTGGGGTGCAAGGTCGCCGTGCTCACCGGCGTGAGCTTTGAAAAGGGCAAGATCGGGGCCATGGCCTACGATTCCGCCACCGGCACTTTTGCCAGCTATTTCAACGAAGAGCTCCCCGTGCGCTTCCACGGCACCGGCGACGTCTTCGCCTCCGCCTGCGTGGGCGCCCTCATGAACGGCAAGGACCTGACCGGCGCATTGAAGATCGCCGTGGACTACACCTTAGAGTGCATCCGGGACACCCAGAACGACCCCGACGCCCGCTGGTACGGGGTGAACTTTGAGTCCGCCATCCCCATGCTGGTGCGCAGCCTGGGCAAGTAAGGGACCCTTCGGACACCGTCTCCCTCCTGAAATGCGCCGGGACCGGCCACTGTGCCGGTCCCGGTGCGTTTTTGTGAAAAAAATTTTTCTTTTTGAAAGAAATCCCGCCCCTGGCGGTGTAATAGACATAGAACGATCCTGCGGAAGGAGGGTGGCATCCGTGACCCGTGCCCAAGCCAGATGGCTGCACGCCCTGTACCTGACCTATGCCGAGACCCTCTACCGGCTGGCCCGCTGGCGGCTGGGGGACCCCGTCCGGGCCCAGGACCTGACCCACAACGTCTTTCTGGCCGCCGCCGGGAAGCTCTCCCAGCTCCAGGACCACCCCAATCCCCTGGGGTGGCTGCTGCGGGCCATGCAGTATGAGCTGAGCCATGAGTTTGCCCGCCGGGACAAAGCCCCCCTCCCCCTGGAGGCCCTCCCCCCTGG
>DXEA01000163.1 GCA_019115225.1 Candidatus Evtepia faecigallinarum | reverse complement strand
GCCTCTTCGTCGCCCCCTTCCCGCATCTCCACCTGCTTCTGGAAACGCTGCTTCTGGTCGATGGGGTCGTTGAGCTCGGAGAAGGCGTTGCCCATCTCGCTGCGGCAGATGAACAGCTCAAAGCGCTCGGTGAGCCGGGGGTCCTTGGGGGACCGCTTGGCCAGGGGGGAGACATCCACCGGGTGCATGGTGATGAAGGTGGGCTGGATGAGCAGCCCCTCCACCTTCTGGTCAAAGCACTCATACAGGGCATGGCCCCAGGTGGGCTCCACCCCGTCCATGTCCACCCCCACGCTCTTGGCGGCGGCCACGGCGGCGGCATCGTCGTCGATGGCCATGAAGTCCACGTTCAGGTACTTCTTCACCGCCTCGGCCATGGTCAGCCGCTGCCAGCCGGGGGTGAGGTCAATCTCCTCCCCCTGCCAGGTGACGTGATAGGTGCCCAAAATCTTCTGGGCAGCCGAGGACAGGAAGTCCTCAAACAGGTCCATCATGTCGTTGAAGTCGGCATAGGCCTCGTACAGCTCCACGGTGGTGAACTCCGGGTTGTGCTTAGTGTCCATGCCCTCGTTGCGGAAGATGCGGCCGATCTCATACACCCGCTCCAGGCCGCCCACGATCAGGCGCTTTAAGTGGAGCTCGGTGGCGATGCGCATGTACATGTCCAGGTCCAGGGTGTTGTGGTGGGTGATGAAGGGCCGGGCGGTGGCGCCGCCGGAGATGGTGTTGAGCACCGGCGTCTCCACTTCCATATACCCCCGGCCGTCCAGGAAGGCCCGCAGATAGCTGACGAACTTGCTGCGCACCTCAAAGTTCTTCCGGCTGTCGGGGTTGACGATCAGGTCCACATACCGCTGGCGGTAGCGCAGCTCCTTGTCCTGCAGGCCGTGGAACTTCTCCGGCAGGGGGCGCAGGGACTTGGACAGGAGGGTGACGGTCTTGCACCGCACGCTCATCTCCCCCCGCTGGGTGCGGAATACCTCCCCTTCCACCCCCACCAGGTCGCCGATGTCGTATTTCTTAAAGGCGTTGTAGACCTCTTCGTCCATCTCGTCCCGGCGGGCATAGAGCTGGATGCGCCCGGTCTTGTCCTGCAGGTCGCAGAAGCTGACCTTGCCCATGCCCCGCTTGGACATGAGGCGGCCGGCCACGGTGACCGTCTGGCCCTCCATCTGGTCAAAGTTGTCCTTGATGTCCTGGGTGTGGGCGGACACCACAAACTTGGTCTGCTGGAAGGGGTCCTTGCCCTCGGCCTGGAGGGCGGCCAGCTTATCCCGGCGCACCTGGAGGATCTGGGAAAGATCCTGCACCTCTTCCTGGTTCTTGTTCTTCTCTGCCATCTTCAGCCGCTCCTTCTTTCTTATCTCTGGATCTCCACGATCTGATAGCGAATGCTGCCGGCGGGGGCCTCAACCACCACCTCTTCCCCGGCCTTGCGGCCCAGCAGGGCCCGGCCGAAGGGGGAGTCCTCAGAAATGCGGCCGTTCATGGGGTCGGCCTCCTGGGAACCCACGATCTGATACTGCAGCTGCTCGTCAAACTCCAGGTCCCGCACCACCACGGTGTTGCCCACGTGGACCAGGTCCATGTGGTTCTCCTGCTCCTCGATGAGGGTGTAGTTGGACAAAATCTCGTCCAGCTCGGCAATGCGGGAGTAGAGCTTGCCCTGCTCGTTCTTGGCCTCGTCGTACTCGCTGTTCTCCGACAGGTCGCCGAAGGAGCGGGCCTCCTTGATCAGCTCTGCCACTTCCTTTTCCCGCACGGTCTTCAGATAGGTCAGTTCCTGCTTGAGTTCCTCCAAGCGCTCCGCGCTGAGTCGATATTCTTTCGCCATAGTCCTTGTCAAAACCTCCAACACTTCATTGGTCGTGTATTTCCACGGCAGACACGCTCTGCACCATTATAAAAAGTAACCAGTATACATTCTTATGTATTATAGGTACTTTCTCCCGCTCTGTCAAGGGGAAGCCGCGGGCCTTTTTCCCCTGCTTATTCCCCGGCCGGCAGGGCCTGGATGGCCGCCTGGAGCTGGGGGTCCTCCTGGGGGTCCAGGGTGCCCAGGAGGAGGCTCTCCGCCTCTTCCTGGGTCAGGGAGAGCTCCGGGTCTGGGTTGAGCCCCGTGCCGATGAGAGAGACCCCCCCGCCCGTATAATACCGGGCCGAGGACAGCCCCATGGCGCTGCCGTTGGGCAGGGCGTAGAGCAGCTGGGAGTACCCCTTGCCGCTGGTCTGCTCCCCCACCACCGCCGCGCCCACGGACTCCCGCAGCTGGGCGGCGAAGAACTCGGCGGCGCTGTAGCTGTCGGCGTTGACCACCACCGCCATGGGCAGGTCCACGCAGTCTGCATCCGAGGTGTAGACGATCTCCTGGCCGTCGGCGGTGCGCTCAATAAAAATCTTTCCCTCGGGCAGCAGGTAGTCCAGCAGGTCGGTCAGCTCGCTGACATACCCCCCCACATTGTTGCGCACGTCAAAGACCAGGGCCCGGGCCCCCTGCTCCTGGAGCTCTGCCACCCCCTGCTCCACCAGGGCGGCGGTGCCCGAGTAGAAGTTCTGGATGGTCACCAGCCCCACCTGGTCTTCCAGCATGGTCCAGGCGGCGTTGACGTTGTGGACCTGGCGGCGCTCCAGGGTCACCGTCCGGCGGGCGCCGTCCAGCCCTTCCACCACCAGGGTCACCGTGGTCCCCTCTTCCCCCTTGATGGCATCAATGAGGACCTCCCGGTTCTCCGGGGTTACCTCCTGGCCGTCCACCGCCCGGATGATCTCCCCGGCGGTCAGGCCCCCCTCCTGGGCGGGGCTGTCGGGGGTGACCATGCGGATGGCCAGGCCGTCCTCCGCCAGGTTCTGGTCCACGGTGACGCCGATGCCCACATAGGCGTTGTTCCGCTGCTCCCGCACCGCCTGGGCCTCTATCGGGTCCAGGTAGTAGGACCAGCGGTCCCCCAGGGAGTTGACCATGGCCTCCAGGGTGGCGTCCATGGTCTCCTGGGTGTCATACTCCCCCACAAAGTTCTGCTGGATGAGGCGATAGGCCTTCACCAGCGTCCGCCCGTCCTGGCCCAGCAGGACCCAGGTGGCGGTCACCGTCAGTGCCCCGCCCAGCAGGAAGCACAGCAGGCAGACCAGCACTCGTTTGATGCGCCGGGATGTGGTCTTGGTGTTTTCTTCTACATGCATGATGGGTCCCTCCTTGGGCCGCGCGTTGGAAAAAAGCAAGCGGCGGCCAAAGCCGCCGCTTGCCGGATCAGAGGAATACAGGTCTCCCTGCCGGTCAGTAAGGCAGTACCATGACCACCAGCGACAGGACCAGGGACAGGCACAGGACCACAGCCACCACAGCAGCCACCCGCTTCTGCCAGCGCATGGGGTCCCGCCCCTTGGATGATCGCTTCGACATTGCCGCAACACCTCTCAGATCAGACTTTTAAGAACTTACGAATGGCCATCACCGAGCCGCCGGCGCCGATGGCGATGCCCACCAGCAGAAAGACCAGCAGCACCAGCTGGGACATCTGGGCAAAGGGCACGATGTCGATGATGTTCAGAATGCCGCTTCGGTTGACCGCCTGGACCACCAGGCCGTACACGCCCCACTGGCACAGGTAGGCGATGACGCCGCCGGCCAGGCCCAGGATCATCCCCTCCACCAGGAAGGGCCACCGGACAAACCAGTTGGTGGCGCCGCACATCTTCATGATGGCGATCTCCTCCCGGCGGGTGAAGGTGGCCAGCTTGATGGTGTTGGCCACGATGGAGATGGAGATGATCACCAGCATCACCACCAGGATGATGGCCAGGGCGGTGGCCACGTTGCGCAGCATGACGAAGCCGTCGGCGATCTCCATGGCCGCCCGCACGTTGGCGATGCCGCTGATGTCAGCCACCTGCTTCACCGTCTGCTCCATGAGCTGGATGTCCTCCACGTGGATCTCGTACCGGTCCCGGAGGATATCCGCGTCCTCGTCGCTGAAGACCGCCTGGTTGTCCTGCTCCGCCGTAAAGCTGTCCCAGGCCTCCTCCTTGGTCACGAAGGTGACGCTGGCCACGTTGGGCACGGCCTTGATCTTGGCCTCCAGGGCCTGTCCCTGCTCCCGGGTCAGAGAGTCATCCACATAGGCCAAGAACTGGTTGTCGTCCTCCAGGTCCTTGAGCATCTGGTTGGCATTGACAGCGATGAGGGAGAAGGACCCCATGATCAGCAGGCAGGCCACCGTCATGCACACGGCGGCAAAGGACATGAGCCCATGGGTAAAGATACTGCGGAAGCCCTCGCGGATATGATAGAAAATCTGTTTATCTCTCATTACCGTAATATCCTCCTGCCGCGTCGCTGATGATCCGGCCACTCTCGATGGCCACCACCCGCTTGCCGAAGCGGTTGACCAGCTCGCGCTCATGGGTGACCACCAGGATGGTGGTGCCCATGTCGTTGATCCGCTCCAGCAGGCCCATGATCTCCAGGGAGCGGGCAGGGTCCAGGTTCCCGGTGGGCTCGTCAGCGATGATGACACTGGGGTTGTTGGCAAAAGCCCGGGCGATGGCCACCCGCTGCTGCTCGCCGCCGGAGAGCTGGGAGGGCAGCTGATTTTCCTTGGCACTCAGGCCCACCAGGCCCAGCACATAGGGCACCCGCCGGCGGATCTCCCCGGTGGTGGCCCCCACGGCCCGCATGGCCACCTCGATGTTTTCATAGACGGTTTTCTTTTCGATCAGACGGAAATCCTGAAAGACCACCCCAATGGTCCGGCGCATGAGGGGGACCTGCTGCTCGCTGATGTCGTTGAGGTTGTAGCCGTTGACCATCAGCTTGCCCCGGGTGGGCTCGATCTCCGCGGTGATGAGCTTGATGATGGTGGACTTGCCGGAGCCAGAGGGCCCCACCAGAAAGACGAAGTCGCCGTCGTCGATCTGCAAGCTCACGCCCTTGAGGGCTTTCGTGCCGTTCTGGTACTCCTTATGAACGTCTCTCAGCCGTATCAAAGTAACACTCCTTTATCTGTTTGTGCTTTCCTTGTCTCCGCCCTTGCCTCAGGACTCGATGCCCCGGCTGACCAGGTACTTCTTGACCATCAGGGCCACCTTGAAGGTGATGGCGTCGTCAAACTCCCGCAGGTCCAGGCCGGTGAGCTTCTTGATCTTCTCCAGCCGGTAGACCAGGGTGTTGCGGTGGACAAAGAGCTTCCGGGCGGTCTCGGAAACGTTGAGGTTGTTCTCAAAGAACTTGTTGATGGTGAACAGGGTCTCCTGGTCCAGGGCATCAATGGGGTTCTTCTTAAAAACCTCCTGCAGGAACATGCCGCACATGACCGTGGGCAGCTGATAGATCAGGCGGCCGATGCCCAGGTTCTCATAGGTGATGATGGTCTTTTCGGTGTCAAAGACCTTGCCCACGTCGATGGCCACCCCGGCCTCCTTATAGGCCCGGGCCAGGTCACGGATGTGGCTGACCACGGTGCCGATGCCGATGGTGGTCTTGAGCTTCAGGTTCTGGGCCAGGGCATCCTCGATGCTCTTGGCGATGCGGTAGATCTCCTTGCCGTCGCCCCCCTCGGTGAGGGTCTTGATGACGGCGATGTCGGTCTCGTTGATGGAGATGACAAAATCGTCCTGGCTGTCGGAGAACAGGTTCTGCACCACGTCCACGGCGGCGATCTCCGCCGTGCCCACCTGGCGCACCAGGAAGACGGCCCGGGGTGCCTCGGAGGCGAAGTGGAGCTCCTTGGCCCGGACATAGATGTCCCCCAAGAGGATGTTGTCGGAGATGATGCTTTTGACAAAGGCCGTCTTGTCGTGCTTCTCCTCATAGTAGGCCTTGGCGCTGTTGAGGGCCACGGTGACCATGGAGCAGATGAGCTTGGCCTGCTCATCGCTGCCCTGGACGAAGGCGGCGTAGTCATAGTGGGATCCCCGGCTGACCAGGGGCTTGAAGGTCTTGTCCCCATAGATGACCACTGCGGCCTCATTGACTGCCAGGGCAGACGCAGCGCCTTCCCATTTTTCCCCGATCCAGGTCAGCTGGTTGCAGGAGACCACGGTGCCCTGGTCGTCGATGACGCCGATGACCCGGTCGGTGCACTCCTTCATCTGCAGGACGATGCTTTGAAATACTCTGCTGGACATGTCGATTTCCTCCTCATTGTTGCTATGGAACAGGGGCAGACGGATCTTTCTACGTCTGAAAATTAGAATTCCCCAGACTTGCTTCATAGAATAGCCTTTATTATAGCGGTTCTATCGGAGGATTTCAATAGCTTTTTCATGAATATTTGTGGAAAATGCCGAACGAGCTCCTTTTATCGCCCAAGATTGGCCCGCTCTTCCAGGCTCAGCGGCCGCCAGGCCCCCGCCGGCAGGGCCGGGTCCAGGGAAAGAGGCCCCATGGACAGGCGCTTGAGATAGCGCACCGGCTTTCCCCGGGATGCCAGCATCCGCCTGACCTGGTGGTATTTCCCCTCCTGGATGGTCACCAGGCACCGGTCCGCCGGTGGCAGGATCTCCAGGCCCGCCGGCCGGCACCCCGTGCCGTCCCCCAAAGTCAGGCCCCCGGCAAAGGCCGCCCGGTCCTCCTCGGTCAGTTCCCCGTCCACCTGGGCATAGTAGACCTTTTCCACATGCCGGCCCGGCGCCAGCAGCTCGTGGGCCAGGGGGCCGTCGTTGGTCAGCAGCAGTAAGCCCTCGGTGTCCTTGTCCAGCCGGCCCACGGGGAACAGGTCCCGCCCCCGCAGGTCCCGGGGCAGCAGGTCCAGTACCGTCCTGTCTCTGGGGTCCTGGGTGGAGGAGACCACCCCGGCGGGCTTGTGGAGCATCAGGTAGAGGTATTTCTCCGTCACGATGGGCCGGCCGTCCACAGTCACCGACGTGCCCGGCGCCACCTTGTCCTCGGGCCCCCTGGGGGCCGCCCCGGCCACCTTCACCCGGCCGGCTTTGATGAGCTCCTTGGCCTGCTTCCGGGACCACTGGCCTGTGGCCGCCAGCACCTTGTCCAGCCGTTCCATTCCACCCCTCCTTTTTTGTTAGTCTCGGCTTATTGTAGCATACTTTCCCCTTCCTGAACATAGGGTAAGAGGAAAAATTCCGCCGCCGGACCCTTGCCAGGCCGCCGCCGGCACTGAGAGGAGCTGCCATCCATGATCATCGTGGCCAAAAAATGTACCCCCCGCCGTATGGCGGGCATCGCCATCCTTTTCGTCCTCTTCTGCGGGGTATTGGGGGCGGGCTGGGGCCTGGTCCAGGACATTCAAAAGGCAGAGGCCGTGGCCAGCCTGCAGGTGGACCCCCGGGGGGTGGCCTCCAACGCAGAGCGGGTGGCCTATCTGGAGTCCTATGGCTGGATCGTGGCCCCGGAGGCCGCCGCCGCCGAGGACATCCGCCTGCCGGACACCTTTGACGCCTCCTATGACGACTACCTTGCCTTACAGAAGGACCAGGGCTTTGACCTGGCGGCCTATGCCGGCAAGACCATCCAGCGCTACACCTATCAGGTGACCAACTACCCCGGCTTACAGGAGAACATCTGGGCCTGCCTGCTCATTTACAAAAAGGAGGTCATCGGCGGCGAGGTCTATTGCAGCCAGGGGGACGGCTTCATGCAGGGGCTGGCCTACCCCATGCAGGAGTGAAAAACGGACCCGCCGGCGGCACCCCCAAAGGGCAGTGCCGCCGGCGGCGTGTTTTCAGTCTTTGCGCAGCTTGACCTCCAGATGGGGATAGGGAATGGAGATCCCCTCCCGGTCAAAGGCGGTCTTGATCTGCTCCAGCAGGTCGTGGTACACCGTCCAATAGTCCCCGTTGGCGCACCAGACCCGGATGACATATTCCAGGGCACTGTCCTCATAGCTGGACAGGCGGGCAAAGGGAGGCGGGTCGGACAGGATGAGCTCGTGGGCGTTGAGGACCTCCTGGATGGTCTGCTTGACCTTCTCCACGGGGGCATCGTAGGAGGCGGTCACCTTGATGTCCACCCGGCGCAGGGGCTCGGCAGAGTAGTTGGTGACGTTGGCATCCACCACCGAGCTGTTGGGCACCAGGATGCGGCGGTTGTCCAGGGTGGTCAGGCTGGTATACACCAGGCCGATCTCCTGGATGGTGCCGTTGTTCTCCCCGATCTCCACATAGTCCCCCACCTTGAAGGGGCGGGTGCTGAGGATGGTCAGCCCCCCTGCCAGGTTGGACAGGCTGTCCTTCACCGCCAGGGAGACCGCCAGGCCCAGCACCCCCACCAGGGCCAGCAGGGAGCTGGCGTTGATGCCCAGGGAGTCCGCCACCACCATCAGGGTGACAAACCAGAGCAGGATGTTGGCCATGGAGCGGATGAAGGTGTGCAGGCTCTTCTCAATGTGGGTCAGCCGGTCCAGGGCCCGGTCCAGCAGCTTGAGCAGGATGGCCTTGATCACCAGGCAGAGGGCCAGCAGCAGCAGGGCGATGAGCACCGACTTCAGGGCCCCCTCCCAGCCGTTGCGGAAGAGGTTGTCAAAGCCGCTCTGGACGCTGTTCTCCAAGGCCTCGGTATCAATGGTTTCTGTTGTCACGGTATCCTCCTTTCGGATGGAAAAAAGCAGAAGGGCAAAGCCGCAGCTTTGCCCTTCTGGTTATGAGGGTGGAATTACTCCTCGGTCTCGGTAACAACGCCGGAACCCACGGTACGGCCGCCCTCACGGATGGCGAAACGCAGGCCCTTCTCGATGGCGATGGGGGTGATCAGCTCCACGTTCATCACCACGTTGTCGCCGGGCATGCACATCTCAACGCCGTCGGGCAGGGAGATGACGCCGGTCACGTCGGTGGTACGGAAGTAGAACTGAGGACGATAGTTGTTGAAGAAGGGGGTGTGACGGCCACCCTCGTCCTTGGACAGGACGTACACCTGGCCAGAGAACTTGGTGTGGGGGTGGATGGAGCCGGGCTTAGCCAGAACCTGGCCTCTCTCGATCTCCTTCTTGTCGATGCCGCGGAGCAGGGTGCCCACGTTGTCGC
>DXEA01000162.1 GCA_019115225.1 Candidatus Evtepia faecigallinarum | reverse complement strand
ATGGTGCTCTTTCGTCTGGACTTTCTCCAGAGAAAGTCCAGGCCCCCGCGGCAGCGGCCCCCGGAGGGTGGCACCCTCCAAAGGCCTACCCCACCCGGTGGGGTCCGGGTCACCCCGCGGCAGCGGCCCCCCTGGGGCCTGCCCCACCCAAAAAAGAGAGACCGCCTCAGCGGTCCCCCTCTCTTTGCCCTGAGCCCCCGCCGGGGGACTCACTCTCCCTTATACTTGCGCCTGGTGGCGATGCCGCCTCGGATGTGGCGCTCGGCCTTGTTCAGGTCCAGTACCTCCTTGACCTGCAGATACAGGGCCCGGTTGAACGCCGGCAGCCGCTGGGACAGGTCCTTGTGTACGGTGGACTTGCTGATGCCGAACTGCTTTGCCGCCCCTCGGACGGTTGCCTGATGCTCGATGATGTATAAGGCCAGGTCACAGGCGCGCTCTTCCATGTCAGTCCGCAAAGTCTACCACTCCCCACGTTGTCCGTGTCACCACTGTATGCGGGGGTGGGGGGAAATAGACCGGGGGACTTTGCCCGCTGGAAAAATTATCTCTCGGCCAGACTATCCTTTTGCCCGGGAACTTCGTTATACTCAGTAGAAAGCGCTTTCATCCTGGCCAGAAAGGGGGGAAGGACCATGGACCCGGATTTTCTGCTGCTGCGCCGCATGCGCCAGGGGGACGAGGGGGCGGTGGAGACCTTTGTGCGCAAATACTATCCCGCCGTCCTGGGCTATTGCCGCTGCCACCTGGACTGCCCCCAGGAGGCCGAGGACCTGACCCAGGAGACCTTTGCCCGCTTCTTTGGCGCTCTGGACCGGTACCGCCACCGGGGCAAGGCAGCCAACTACCTCTATGTCATCGCCGGCAACCTCTGCAAGGACTACTACCGGAAAGTCTTCCCCCTTCCCCTGGACGGGCAGCCCGAGCCGGCGGACCACCCCCTGGACACCCTGGAGGACCGGCTGGACCTGGAGGCGGCCTTCCGGGCCCTGCCCGAGGACCTCCGGGAGGCCGCCGTCCTCTACTTTCTCCAGGAGTGCAGGCAGCGGGAGATCGCCAAGATTTTGGACATCGGTCTGCCCCTGGTCAAGTATCGTATCCGCCGGGCCAGAGAGCTCCTGGCCCATCATCTGCGAAAGGAGGCCTTTTGATTGATGGACATTCCCTCGCCCCCCGTGCGGGAGGAAGCCGTGCAGGCCGCCGTCCGGGCCGCCCTGACGGCCTATCGCCGGGCAGCGTTTGCCCGGCCCCTGACCCGCCTGGAGTTTCTGCGCCAGCAGGGGAGTTTTTTGCGAAAACGCTGGTGGGCCCTCCAGGCGGGGGTGCTGGCGCTGCTGTGGCAGCTTCTGAACATGGCGGGCAGCCCCTATGAGATGGCCCGGTCCATGGGCACCCTGGTCCCCCTGTTCGTGGTGCTGGTGCTGCCGGAGCTTTGGCGGAACCGGACCGCCGGCGCCCTGGAGATCGAGTGTACCACCCGCCACTCCCTGCGGGCGGTGTATGCGGCCAGGATGGTGCTCTTTGGCGGGGCGGACCTGCTCCTGCTCACCCTGTTCTGCTCTGCCGCCCTGGCCACCGGCCGGGTCACCCTCCGGGACCTGGTGATCCACTTCCTGCTGCCTTTCCTGGTCACCGCCTGCATCTGTCTGCGCACCCTGGCCTGCCGGGGGGAGTACGCCCCCTGGGCTGCCCTGCCCCTGGCCCTGCTGTGGACGGCGGGGTGGGTGGGGATCGTACTCCACCAGGAGCTCTATCTCCGGGCGGCCCTGCCGGTGTGGCTGGTTCTGCTGGCCCTGGCTGCGGCCTATCTGTGCTGGACGGTGAGCAAGCTGCAAACCACCTGTGAAACCTTTTGGGAGGTATCCCCCTCATGGCACTGATCTTAGACGGTCTGACCAAGACCTTTCAAACCACCACCGCCGTGGACCGCCTCTCCTGCACCCTGGACACCGGGGTGTATGGCCTGCTGGGGGTCAACGGCGCCGGAAAAACCACCCTCATGCGGATGCTCTGCACCCTGCTCACCCCCACTGCCGGGCAGGTGACCTGGCAGGGGAAGGACATCTTCACCCTGGGGGCGGACTACCGGGCCCTGCTGGGCTATCTGCCCCAGGACTTTGGGTTCTATCCCGACTTCACCGTCCAGGACTACCTGCGCTACATCGCCTGCCTGAAGGGCCTGCGCCCGGCGGCGGCCAAGGAGCGCATCGAAACCCTGCTGGTCCAGGTGGGGCTGGACCAGGTCCGGCGGCAGAAGATGAAAAAGCTCTCCGGGGGCATGAGGCGCCGGGCGGGCATCGCCCAGGCGGTGCTCAACGACCCTGAAATCCTCATCCTGGACGAGCCCACCGCCGGCCTGGACCCCAAGGAGCGCATCCGCTTCCGCAACCTCATCAGCGAGCTGGCCCAGGACCGCCTGGTCCTCCTGTCCACCCACATCGTCTCCGACGTGGAGTACATTGCCCGGGAGATCCTGCTCATGAAGGGGGGACGTCTGGTCCGCCAGGGCACCGCCCAGGACCTGCTGGCGGCGGCCCCCACCAAGGTCTGGACCTGCACCCTGCCCCGGGACCGGGCGGACGCCTTCCTCCGCCGGTACCCGGTGGCCAACGTCAAGACCCTGCCCCAGGGGACCCAGCTGCGCATCCTGGCCCAGCAGCCCCCTGTGCCGGAGGCGGCGGAGGAGACCATGACCCTGGAGGACCTTTTCCTCTGCTATTTTGGAGAGACGGGAGGGGATGACCATGGTGAAGTATGAACTGCAAAAGCTCTTTTCCCGTCCCCTGGGCAAGGGGGCCATGGCTGCCCTGGCGGCGGTCCTTCTGGTGACCACCTTCTTTGCCTGCGGCGTCCGCTGGACCGACCAGGCCGGCCAGAACCACACCGGCCCTGCCGCCGCCCGCCAGCTGCGCCAGCAGCAGAAGGCCTGGGCGGGGGTGCTGGATGAGACCATGCTCCGCCGGGCCATCCAGGCCAACTGGGACGTGAGCCATTCCGCCGACGCCCAGTCCCAGGACATCACCCGGCAGAACATGGCCTACCACCAGAGTCAGGCCTTTGGGGCCATCCGGGACCTGCTCAACCAGGCCTATTCCTCGGACTTCCAGTCCTATGACTACTACACCGCCGACACGGTGACCCCGGACCAGGCCCCGGACTTCTATACCAATCGCCTCAAACTCCTCCAGCAGTGGATGGGGGAGGAGGAGACGACCTTTACCCCGGCGGAGGAGGCCTATCTGACAGAACAGTACCAGGCCGCTGAGACCCCCTTCCTGGTGGACTACGTCACCGGCTGGCAGCAGTTCTATGATTATTCCCCCACGGTCATCATGCTCTCGGCCCTCATCGCCAGCTTTCTGGTGGCGGGGATCTTTGCCCAGGAGAGCCAGTGGAAGGCGGACGCCATCTTCTTCTCCACCCGCCACGGCCGGGGGAAGGGGACGGCGGCCAAGGTGAAGGCGGGGGTCCTGCTGCTGACCGGGCTGTACTGGGTGCCCTTTCTGGTCTTTGCCGGTCTCACCCTGGGCCTGCTGGGGACCGACGGGGCGGGCTGCCCGGTGCAGGTGATCGCCTGGAAATCCTTTTACAACATCACGGTGGGCCAGGGGGCGCTGCTCATCGCCCTGGGCGGGTACCTGGGCACCCTGGTGCTGGGGCTGCTGACCATGTGGATGTCGGCCAAAACAGGCTCCGCCATGGCCTCTGCGGTGCTGCCCTTCGCCATCATCTTTGTCCCCGCTCTGTTGCTGAGGAACACCAGCGCCCTGCTGAGTGATATCCTGGGCCTGCTGCCGGACAAGCTCTTGCAGCTTAATCGGGATTTCACCTACTTTGACCTCTACCAGTTGGGCGATACGGTCACGGGGGCGGTCCCCCTGCTCTTCGCGCTCTATCTGCTCCTGACAGTGCTCCTCATCCCCCTGCTCTACCGGACCTACCGCCGCAGACAGCTCAAGTGAGCAAGGAGCGATCATGTACACAACGAAAAAACGGGCCAGGACCCGCCGCCGCCGGCTGCGGCGCGGGACCTCTCTGGCGGCCCTTCTCCTCCTCATGGCCCTGCTGGCCGGCCTCTGCCACAGCTGCTTTGGCCAGATGCACCGCCTGGGCACGGCCCAGGTGCCCGACTGGGTGGAGGTACAGCTCATCCCCGTCAACGGCGCTGCCCGCCGGGGAGAGAGGATGAAGGAGGTCACCGACATCGCCATCCACTATGTGGGCAACCCCGGCACCTCCGCCCAGGCCAACCGGGACTATTTTGCCCAGCCGGACACCCAGGTCAGCGCCCACTTCCTCATCGGTCTGGCGGGGGAGGTGATCCAGTGCATCCCTCTGGACGAAAAATCCTCCGCCACCAATGAGCGCAACCGGGACACCATCTCCATCGAGGTCTGCCACCCCGATGCCACGGGACAGTTCACCCAGGCCGCCTATGACAGCCTGGTCAGACTCACTGCCTGGCTGTGCGACACCGCCGGCATCGGCCGGGACCGGGTGATCCGCCACTATGATGTGACGGGCAAGGCCTGCCCCCTTTATTTTGTGGACCACCCTGAGGCCTGGCAGTCCTTCCTCGGCGACGTGGCGGCGTTCTGACAGACGGAAAACACCACCTCCACCCTGGGAAACCTGGTTCCCATGGGGAGGTGGTGTTTTTTGCCGTTGCCCGGGTTCAGGACTCCATGTGCCGGCCCAAAAAGCCGGCGATGGTCTGGGCCAGGGTGTGCTCGGACTCGCCCACGGTGAGGGCATCCTTTTTGCACAGAAAGACCACACAGCCCAGCACGTCCCCCTCAGAGAGGATGGGGGCGGCGGTGGAGATGACATAGTTGTCGGTGTAGTCGCTCACGGGCAGGGCGGGGGAGCCCTCCTGGTATTGATAGATCTGCCGGCCCTCCAAAATCTGGGCCAGGGCGGGGGAGATGTTCTTGTCGGTCAGCTCCCGGCGTCCGCCCCCGGCCACGGCCAGACAGGTGTCCCGGTCGGTGATGGCGGCCATTTTGCCGGTGGTTTTGTACAGGGACTCGCACAGCTGGGCGGAGAAATCCCCTAACCCGCCCATGAGGGAGTATTTCTTAAAGACCACCCCGCCGTCTCCGTTGGTGAAGATCTCCAGGGGGTCTCCCTCCCGGATGCGCATGGTGCGGCGGATCTCCTTGGGAATGACCACCCGGCCCAGGTCGTCAATACGGCGCACGATTCCAGTTGCTTTCATAGGGTCAATGCCTCCTGCGGTAGATTACTGGGAACGTCTCTTAGTATTGACAGGTTCCTTTTTCCTATGCAGGAAGGCCGCACAGGAAGATTTTGGACCGGAAGAGACTGGAAACGGCCATTTTTAGTCCGCCAGAAAGACAACATCCTCGATACAGAGAAAGAGGAACCCTTGCTCCAGCATGCTGCGGTCAGGCTGCAGGGTCCCCTCCACCGTGACCTGGGACTGGGAGGGGGGATAGTCCTGGGGATACGCTGCCTGGTCGGGCATGAGGAGCGTAAAGCCCTGGGCGCAGCAGGCGGCGGCGTCGCTGACCACCAGGCTGCAGTGGACCTGGTCAGTGGTGGGGTTTTGGTAGGCGGAAAACACCCCCCGCAGCCGGATGGTTTTTCGCAGATACTGCTCCGGTGCCATCTGCATGTTGTATACCTCGGCATAGAGCATGGTGCCGCTCAGGGCCGTCAGGTCGAGGTCGACGGCGGTGGGAGAGGTGGGCCCGGCGGGGTGGGCCGTGCCGGCCTCCGGGCCGGGGGCATCGGCCGCCGGCGGCTGGCCGCACCCGCCAGAGACCAGGCAGAGCAGAAGGCAGAGCAGGGCAAACAGGAGACGCATCCCTCACCTCCTTTTCCAATGGCCGGCCAGGCAGGAGAGGGCAAAGAGCACGATCTCCACAGAGACGATGGTGGAGCCCACCGGGGTCCCGGCCAGGATGGCGGCGAAGATCCCCACGGCGGTGCAGCAGACGGAAAAGACCGCGGCGCACAGGGTGACCGCCCGGAAGCTCTGAAACAGCCCCATGGCGGACACGGCGGGAAAGATCACCAGGGCGGAGATGAGCAGCGAGCCCACCAGCTGCATGGCCATCACGATGACCACGGCGGTGACCACCGCGATGAGGAAGTGGTACACCCTGACCCTGATGCCGGTGGCGGCGGCAAAGGTCTCGTCAAAGGTGATGGCAAAGAGCTTATGGTAGAAGCACAGGTACAGCAGGACCACGGCGGCAGAGAGCACCACGCACAGCCACACCTTGTCCTCGGTCAGGGTGAGAATGGAGGTGGAGCCAAAGAGGGTGGTGCACACATCCCCCGCCAGGTTGCCCGAGGCGGAAAAGAGGTTCATGAGCAGATAGCCCACCGCCAGCGCACCCACCGAGAGCATGGCCAGGGCAGCGTCCCCCTTGATTTTGGTCTTCTGTCCCGCCCCCAGCAGCAGGATGGCGCACACCACGGTGATGGCCAGGACCAGGGGCATGTCGCTGGTCAGGTTCAGGACAGAGGCCACCGCCATGGCGCCGAAGGCCACATGGGACAGCCCGTCCCCGATGAAGGAAAACCGTTTGAGCACCAGCGTGACCCCCAGCAGGGAGGCACACAGGGCCACCAGCACCCCCACCACCAGGGCATAGCGCACGAAGGGGTAGGACCAGTACAGGGCGAGGCGGTCAATCCAGCCGGCCATGGGCCTCACCTCCTTTCGGGGACCGGGTCCAGGGGCCGGGCGCAGCCCGGAGAAAGTCCTCCCGGGTGCCGAAAAAGACCGGGTTTCCCAGATAGAGGACGTGGGTGGCATCGGCCAGGGCGGCCTGGGTGTCGTGGGAGACCATGAGGATGGTCATGCCGTCCTGCCGGTTCAGCTGGGCAATGAGCTGGTAGAACTCCCGGCTGGCAGCCGGGTCCAGGCCGGCGACCGGCTCATCCAGCAGGAGCATTTTGCGGGCAGCGCACAGGGCCCGGGCCAGCAGCACCCGCTGCTGCTGGCCCCCGGACAGGTCCCGGTAGCACCCTTTGGCCAGGTGGTCTATGCCCAGGCGCCGGAGAGCCTGGCGGGCGGCATCCTTTTCCGCCCGGCGGTAAAAGGGGCGCAGCGCGCACCGGCTCTGGCAGCCGGACAGGACCACCTCCCAGACGGTGGCGGGGAAGTCCCGCTGGGTCTGCTGGGGCAGGTAGCCCAGTTCTGTGGCGCGCAGATGGGGGGAAAAGGTCACGCAGCCTGCCAGAGGGGCCTGCAGGCCCAGGAGGGTTTTCAGCAGCGTACTCTTGCCCGTGCCGTTTTCGCCCAAAATGCACAGGTAGTCCCCCGCCCCCACGGAAAAATCCAGGTCCCGCACCAGGGCAGAGGTATAGCCCAGGGTCAGGCCCTGACAAGTCATCTGGATCATGGCGGTGCCCTCAGCCCAGCGCGGCTTTCAGGGTCTCCAGGTTCCGCGCCATGGTGGACAGATAGGTGGTGCCGCCGGCCACGTCCCCGGCGGTCACCGACTGCATGGAGTCCAGGACCAGGATTTTTTGGGTCTTGGCACGGGTGTTCTGCACCACCGTTTCGGCGATGCCGTGGGTGGTCCCCTCGATGGTCAGGACGCAGGGCAGGCCCAGCTCGTCGGTTTTCCTGGCCAGGAAGGCCACGGTCTCAAAGCTGGCCTCGGTCTCCGCCGAGCAGCCGGAGAAGGCGGCATAGTAGTCCAGCCCATAGTCATCCGTCAGGTACCGGAAGGGGAAGCGGTCGGCAAAGAGAAGGGTGCGGTGGACGGCCCCGTCTGCGGCGGCCTGGTACTGCCGGTCCAGGTCGGCCAGCTTTTGGCAATAGGCATCGGCGTTGGTCTGATAGGTGTCCCGGTGGGCCGGGTCGACGGTGCCCAGGGAGTCCGCAATGGCCCGGCAGAGGACACCGGCGTGCTTGAGGGAAAGCCAGATGTGCTCGTCGGCGTGGTCGTGGTCCTCCTCGTGGTGCTCGTGGGCCTCTTCGGCCTCGTGTCTGTCGTGGTGTGTGTCTTCCTGGTGGTCTTCGTGGTGGTGGCTGTCGTGGTCGTGATCCTCGTGGTGGTCGTGATCTTCGTCGTGGTCGTGGTGATGGTCGTCTTCCTGCATCCCCTCCACATGTTTCTCCTCTTTTACGCGGTCTCCCAGTACCTCCATCAAGTTCAGGGAGACCCGGTCGGCGTTGCCGGCGTTGGCCAGGGCGTCCTCCACCCAGGCGTCCGATTCGCCGCCGGTATAGAGAAACAGGTCGCAATTGGAGATGGCGACCATGTCGTCCGCCGTGGGCTGGAAGCTGTGCAGGTCCACGCCGTTGTCCAGGAGCATGGTCAGCTCCACCCGGTCGGCCTGGTCGCCCAAAATCTCCCGGACCCAGTCATACTCCGGGAAAATGGTGGTGACGATGCGCAGCTTGTGGCTGGTTTGTTCGGGCGCGGAAGGGGTCCCGCAGCCGGTCAGAAGTCCTGCGGTGACCAACAGGGTGAGCAGGACGGCACAAAGTTTTTTCATAACAATAAAACCTCCGAAATTTGACAGAATTCCATTGACAGGGGGATTTGGGCATAAGCCAACAGAGCCTGTCCGAACCCGGCAGACTCGATCCCCTGGCGCCAAGGGCTGTTTAATTCAGAAGTTTTACCCGGAGCAGAACCGGTGAGGAGGGCGCGGGGGCCTCCCGGGCCGGCAGAACGGCCCTCGGAAGCAGGCAGAGCAGCGCCGCTCCGGCGGCCGCCGGATGGGCCTCTGCCAGCTGTTCCAGCAGCTGCTGGCAGCTTTGGATCTGCTGGCAGATGGCGCAGTGCTCTCCGCTGCAGTGGTGGTCGGCCTCGGCAACCACGAAGAGGACGGAGAAGAGCAGGACGGCAGCCAGCAGGACAGCGCCGCAGACGGCGGCGGCCCGTGTTTTTTTCGCCATGCGCTTCTCCCCCCTCCCGTTTGCCGGACAGTCCCGGTGCCGCTTCGTTAGTTTTTGCTAACTATAACATGGACCACGCCCTTTTGCAAGGAGATTTCAGGAAGGGGGGTGGCGGCGGCAGGGTTTCTGCTGTTTACAGAAACAGCAGCAGGCTGATGGCCATGACCGCCATGCCGGAGATCAGGCCGTAAATGGACAGATGGTGTTCCCCGTATTCCCGGGCGGCGGGCAGCAGCTCATCCAGGGAGATAAAGACCATGATCCCCGCCACGCCGGCAAAGAGGATGCCAAAGACGGTGTCGCTCATGATGGGGCGCAGCACCAGCCAGCCCAACAGGGCCCCCAGGGGCTCTGCCAGGCCGGAGAGGAAGGAGTAGCAAAAGGCCTTGTGCCGGGAGCCGGTGGCCTGATAGATGGGTACGGACACGGCGATCCCCTCGGGGATGTTGTGGATGGCGATGGCCACCACGATGGGGATGGCCACGCCGGGCTCCTGGAGGGCGGAGACGAAGGTGGCAAGTCCTTCGGGGAAATTGTGGATGGCAATGGCCAGGGCGGTGAAGATGCCCAGGCGCATGAGGCGGTGGGGGGGCGGCGTCCCCGGCTGTGCCACCTGCTTTACCTCGTGGGGGTTTTCTGCCGAGGGGATGAGCTTGTCGATCACGGCGATGACCAGCATGCCGCCGAAGAAGGCCCCCACCGTGGCCCAGCTGCCCGGGCGCTCCCCCAGCTGGGCGGTGAGCGCCCGCTGTGCCTTGAAAAAGATCTCGATCATGGAGACATAGATCATCACCCCGGCGGAAAAGCCCAGGGAAACCGACAGGAATTTTCGGTTGGTATGGCGGCAGAGAAAGGCGATGCCGCTGCCGATGCCGGTGCTCAGCCCGGCCAGCAGGGTGAGGGTAAAGGCGAGAAAAACATTGTGTTCCAAACGGTTGCTCCTTTCTGTCTTGACTATTAGTTAGCGTCGGCTAACTTAGAAAAGTGTACCACGAAGCAGACGCTGTGTCAATGCCGGCAGCGGCCAGCTGCACCCCGCCGGTACAGCCTTTCCGGGCGATCCTCCAGGGGACGTGGTTCAGCCGTGCAGCCGGGAGGGAGAACGCGGGCAGAACGAAAACCCCGTCTCTGCCGTAGAATGGACTACGGTGAAACGGGGAGGGGTTTTGATGAACTGGAATACCTGCTATGGACCGGGGTGGAACTGGGGGATGCCCTGCTGGCGGCGCTGCTTCATGCCGGGTGTGACCGGACCAACCGGGCCAACCGGACCGGCAGGGCCTCCCGGCCTTACCGGTTCTGCCGGGGCCATAGGGCCGACCGGCCCCACCGGCGCAGCGGGAAGCCCCGGCCCTGCCGGCGCCACGGGAGGGGTTGGTCCTGCGGGAGCCACCGGCCCTGCGGGTCCTGCCGGCCTGCCGGGGGCGACCGGTCCTGCGGGTCCTGCCGGCCCTGCGGGGATGACCGGGCCCACCGGTCCTGCCGGGTCAGCCGGGCAGCCGGGGCCCACCGGCCCTGCGGGGGCTGACGGGCGCATCGGTCCCACCGGCCCCACAGGTCCTGCGGGTCCGGTGGGCCATGTGGGGCCGACCGGCCGCGCAGGTACGACCGGCACGATCGGGCCCACGGGACCAACCGGGCCCACGGGCGTCACCGGGCCAACCGGCGCCACGGGACCGGCAGGGGCGACCGGGCCAACCGGTGCTACGGGACCGGCAGGCGCCACTGGGTCAGCGGGGGTCGCAGGTCCCACCGGTCCAACAGGTGCCACCGGCCCAGCGGGCGCCGCAGGTCCCACCGGCCCCACAGGTGCCACCGGCCCCGCCGGGGACGTGGGGCCCCAAGGGGTCCAGGGACTGACAGGGGCACAGGGGCCCACCGGTCCCACGGGATCTGCGGGGGCCGACGGGGCCACCGGGCCCACCGGCCCTGCGGGGACCGTGCCCGATGACGTCTTTGCCGCATTCACCAACTACCAGATGCAGCTGAGCCCCAACACGCTGATTCCCATGTTCCCCAGCGTCATTGACACCACCGGGAACATTACGACCACCGACCTGACCCATATCAGCCTGACGGCGGGGTATTATCTCATCAGCTATGAGGTCTCTGTGCTCTTCAACGCCGCCAACTATATGCAGGTGACCCCCTATTACAACGGCGCCCAGCACCTGGAGACGAGTATTTATTTTGCAAACAGTGCCCCGGGCTCCAGCGCCTGCGGCTCTGCCTTTCTGATCCTGAATGCGCCGGCGCCTACGGAATTCTCCCTGACCTATTCCGGTTCCGCCGTGGGAAGGGAGGGGCAGGTCACCCTGACCATTTTGAAATTGCGCCGGAGCTGAGGAAGGTAAAATGGCGGCGGCGTCCCCGGTGCGCAGCAGTTGCCTGTGCATCCATGGGGCAGGAAGCGGAGAAAAGAGGGAGAACGGACGGGGGCACCGCCGCCGTAGAATACACCAAGGTGCAAAGGGGAGGTTTCGTGGTATGAGTTGGAATCCAGGCTATGGAGCGGGGTGGAACTGCTGTGTGCCGTGCTGGCGGCGGGGACCCGGCACCGGCCCGACAGGGCCCACCGGCCCCACGGGTCCCGCCGGCGCAGCAGGGAGCGTGGGCCCCACGGGGCCCACGGGGGTGGCAGGTGCTGCCGGTCCCACGGGAGCAACCGGGGCGATGGGTCCCGCAGGTCCCACGGGCCCCACCGGCGTGGCGGGGGATACCGGTCCCACCGGTCCTGCCGGCGCGGCGGGGGATACCGGTCCCACCGGTCCTGCCGGCGTGGCGGGGGTTACCGGCCCCACCGGGCCCGCCGGCGCAGCGGGGGTTACCGGCCCCACGGGCCCTGCGGGTGGGGCCGGACCTGCCGGGCCCACTGGCGCGGCGGGAAGCCCCGGCCCCACTGGACCCACCGGCCCCGCCGGCCCCACGGGTCCTGCGGGAGGGGGCGGAGGCACCGTGGGCCCCACGGGCCCTGCGGGAGGGGGCGGAGGCACCGTGGGCCCCACGGGCCCCACTGGCGCAGCGGGTATTGCCGGCCCTACCGGCCCCACCGGCGCAGCGGGGGCTACCGGTCCCACCGGTCCCACGGGAAGCGTGCAGCCGGACCCCTATCAGCTCTACGTCCAGGCGGACGCGGCGCCGGGGGGAGATGGTACCCGGCAGGCCCCCTTCCGGACCATTGCCCAGGCCCTGGCGGCGGCGCTGCCCAATGGCACCATCCATGTGCTGCGGGGGACCTATCCGGTCACCCAGCAGATGGTGGTGAATACCCCCGGCCTGACCATTCAGGGCAGGGCAGGGGCGGAGGTGATGCTCCAGGCGCCGGTGGTGCCCTTCCTGTGCGACGGGGGAGAGGATACCATCGCCGGTCTGACCCTCACCAGCGACGCCCCCTATCCGGTGGAATTCATCCAGTTTGCCGGGAACGGCAACCAGCTGCTGGACTGCCGGATCTATGGCCCGCCCCAGGCGGGGGACTCCTCCACCTGGGTGGTCAACCGGGGCTTTGTCACCCAGGGCAACACCACCGATCTGCTGGTGCAGGGCAATACCTTTCACACCTTGCGCCAGGCGGCCTATCTCAACCCCGGTTCCACAGGCAGCATCCTCCATAACGTCACCTACGACACACGGGGATATGTGGTGGATGGGGCGGTCTTCCTCTTCTCGGGCAATTCCTGGGGCCTTCCGGCCAACGCGGTGGACCTGGCCCTGCTGGCAGGGACCCCTGCGGGCGCCCCCTACGATCCTCTGACCGCCCTGGAGGCCAGCAACAGCAACGCCACGGTCAGCGACCAGCGCTGAGGGCGGCAAGACAATGGGAGCACGGCCTTCCCCGGATGGGGAAGGCCGTGCTCCCGTGGCCTCTGGGGCCGATGGTTCAGCAGTTGCCCGTGTACACATGGCGCAGGAAGCGCCGGGCGGTCTGCGCCAGAGCATAGACCGTGGCCACCGGCGTGGGGGGACGGTCGGTCATGTGGTGGCAGGGGAAGAAGCGGGAGACGTGGAGGGGGATTTTGGGGTCCACCGAGGCCAGCCAGCGGGCCAGGGCGATCATCTCGTCGGGGCTGTCGTTCTCCCCTGGGATAATTAAGGTGGTGACCTCCACATGGCAGACCGGGGCGGCCAGGGTGATGGCGGTCTTGACCGTCTCCAGGTCGCCGCCCAGGGAGCGGTACCAGCGGTCATGAAACCCTTTCAGGTCGATGTTGATCCCGTCCAGCAGGGGCAGCAGGTCCTGCCAGGGGCCGGGGGCGATGGTGCCGTTGGTCACCAGCACGTTCACCAGCCCCGCCTCATGGGCCAGTTTGGCGCAGTCCCGCACATATTCATAGCCCACCAGGGGCTCGTTGTAGGTGTAGGCAAGGCCGATGTTTCCCCGGGAACGCAGCCGGACCGCCTGGGCCACCAGTTCCGCCGGGGAGCAGTCCCGGGTGGGCAGGTCCCCGCCGGAAGTGGCGATGGCGGCGTTTTGGCAAAAGGGGCAGCGCAGATTGCACCCAAAGCTCCCCACCGACAGGACCAAGCTGCCGGGATGAAAGTGCCGCAAGGGCTTTTTTTCCACTGGGTCCAGGGCCAGGGCGGTGAGCTTGCCGTAGTTGAGGGGGACGATCCGGCCGCCCCGGTTCCCTCTGGCCCGGCACAGGCCGGTCTGGCCCTCGGCCAGGGCACAGCGGTGGAAGCAGAGTTCACAGTACAGGCTCATGTATGACGCACCACCTGAAAACGCTGGATTTGATAAGACTCCTCCGCCCGGATGCCCCCTTTTTCCCGGGCGATGGCCAGCTGCTGCTCTGCCGTGTCCACCCCATCCAGGTCGGGCAGCAGCAGGCCCCGCCGCCGGCCGCGGGAGACGATGATCCCATACCGCTTGGGGTCCAGCTGCCAGGGGCCGTCCACCGGTTCCGGGGCCCCCAATACATCCACGCTGTACTCCAGTGTGTCCAGTTCCCCCACGCCCACAGGCGGGAAGCGGGGGTCCCGGGTGCCGGCGGAGACGGCGTTTTGGACGATCTCCTCCGCCAGGGTGGCCGCTGTGGGAGAGATGGTGCCGATGCACCCCCGCAGCTGTCCCTCCACATGGAGGGAGACGAAGGCCCCCGCCGCCTGGCCGGTGAGCTCTGCCGGCAGGCCGTGGGGGAGGGCGTCCAGGGGGCGTCCGGTGCGGACATAGGTCTCCAGGGCCAGCCGGGCCAGCCGGACCCAGGGGTCCTCCTTGGCCCGGCGTGCCGCCAGCCGGTCCCGCTGGGCCTGTTCGCAGGGGGCGGCAAAGCAGCGGGCGGGGTCCTTTCCGGTCACCGGGAACAGGGCCACCCCATAGCCCACCCCGAAGGGGCCCTCATGGCTGAGAAGATGGGGGGCCACGGACAGCCCGTCCAGGGCCCCTGCCATCACCTGAAAGGCCCGCAGGCCGCACTCCGCGGCCTTGGTGCACAGGGCGGGGTCCATGGTGAGGAAGGAGAGGAAATCCCCCGCCGCCATGGCCGCCGTGACAGCCTCATCAAAGACAGGCCCTTCCGGGGCGTAGCCATAGGGGCCGTCGGCCTTGAGCTTGTGGGATAGGTCCCCGCTGGCCACGAACAGAGCCCGCCGGCCCAGGGCCTCCACCGCCTGGGCCAGGCACATGCCCAACCGGTAGTGCGCCAGGGGGGAGAGCCCCGACAGCCCGATACGCAGGATGGGACAGGTCACCCCGGCCTGTTGGAGATAGTACAGGGGGATGACCACCCCGTGGTCCAGGTCCGCCTGCCGCTGCCCCAGGGTGCCGGCGGGCAGTCCGGCCTGGGCAGCCCGCCGGACCACCTCCTCCCGGAGAGGCTCATCATAGGCCGCCTCCACCCGGACCTGGGGTGCCCCGAAGGGGGACAGGTCCCCCGACGCCCCCCGGCCGGGGGCGATGTGGAAGTAGTCGGCATAGAGAACGGTGTGGGGAGAGGCCACCAGGAGGACCTCCGGCTGCCACCGGGCGGCCTCTTGGGCGGCCTGGGCCATGGCGCGGCCGGTGGCGGCGATTTCCTCCTCTCTCCCCCGGCCCACCTGGGGCAGGAGGACGGGAGGATGCGGGGTCAGAATGGCGCCGAGCATGGACATGGGGATCTCTCCTTTCCTTATATTATATATTGTGTTTTCAGTATACCATGGCAGAGCAGAGGTTGGAAAGAGAGAAGGCGGGAACAAATGGAAAAGAGCGCTTTGCGGACAAACCCTGCAAAGCGCTCTTTTTTGTGGGTCAATATGGCTCAATCCCCCAGCAGGGCAGCCATCCAGTCGGTGGTGGGCATCCAGGACCGGTCGCTGTAGGAGGGGCCCGCAGCGTCGGCCAGGTTGGTCATGTCCACCGTCTTTCCTTCCAGCATCTCCTGGGTCACCAGGGTGGCGGGAAGGGTCAGATAGTTGGAGGGGAGGCCGTTGGTGGGGTCGGTGATCTGTTCGTCCTCACCGGCCAGCTCCAGGGCCAGGACCCGGATGCCGAATTCTCCGTTGTAGCTCCAGTTGGTGGTGGCGCAGGCCTGCCAGGGGGAGCCCTCCTGGGCCATCTTTTCCAGGTCTGCGTTGCAGATGTCCACGCTGACCAGGGGGATGTCATAGCCGCCCTCGGTCAGGGCGGTGTAGACCCCGGCGGCATAGAGGTCATAGCAGCACCAGATGGCGTCGATCTCCCCGGGCTGATACTTGGCCAGGGTTTCCGCGGTCACAGCGGCCATGGAGGCCTCGGCGTCGTTGAAATCGGCCGGCCCGATGGTCTCCACCGTGTTGATGAGTCCCTGGGACTCGTAGACGGCATAGCCCCCCTCCCGGCGGTCGAAGGCGGCCAGATAGCCGGGGCCCACCCAGATCTTCAATACGTTCACGGGCTCGCCCGCTGCCTTCTTGTCCGGGTAGAGGTCATTGCACAGGTAGTCCAGCAGGAGTTTGGTCAGCTGGGTGTCCCGCTGGAAGAACTGGGTGACGCCGTCCAGGGTCTGGATCTGGCCCTCGCTGTCCAGGAATTGGGTGTCAAAGGTGACGATCTTCAGTTCGGGATATTGGGCGGTCAGGTCTTTCAGGAAGGGATAGGCATAGTCCTGCCCGCCGTGGCTGAGGAGCAGGCCGTCATAGCCCTCCTGGGCGCACTGGGTGACGGTGTCCTGCCACTGCTGGTCCGAGCCGTTGCAGAAAAAGACGTCATAGTCCATCCCCAGCTTTTCCGCCGTCTCCTGGGCGGCCTGGGACCACACCTGGAAAATATCCGACGGGGCCAGGAGCATGATATACGCCACCTTTTTCCCCGCCACGGGGGAGTCCGTTGTAGTGACAGAGGGTTGTTCCTCGGGTGCCTGGGACGGGGCGCCGCAGCCGGCCAGGACGGTGACGCAGAGCAGGGCAGCCAGCAGGATGTGCCATTTTCTCATTCCGATCTCTCCTTCTCTTCCGGCCTGCTTCCAGGGGCCGTTGCAAAAATTTTACCGCTTGTACAAGGCCGTGCAAAGGGGATGTGCAGGATTTGTTTTGTTCTGCGTAGAATCTGCAAATGGGAAAAAGCCCCCGATTTCACGGGGGGAAATCAGGGGCGGTCGATCGTTCTGTATGATAGAAAGCTGTGCCTCACTCTGCCTGGGCAAGCAGCCAGTCCAGCTCCAGGGGGATGGGGCGCAGGCGGCCCTCGGGGCGCACGTCCTCCCCGTGAAAGTCGCTGCCGGCGGTGACGTGGAGATGATACTTCGCAGCCAGGGCGAGATAGTGGGCGGTCATTTCCGGGGTGTGGGCGGGGTAGTGGCACTCCAGGCCGTCCAACCCCTTGGCCTTCAGGGCGGCAACCGTCTGCTCCAGCTTGTCATCGGGAAAGCCCAGCTGGTAGGGGTGGGCCAGCACTGCCTTGCCGCCGGAGCGGTGGATGACGTCGATGCAGGTGGCCGCGTCGGCTTTGAAGCGCTCGATTTTCTGGTACTCGTCCGTGTCCAGATAGCGGTCAAAGGCCTCCCGGGTGGAGGCGACATACCCGTGGCGGACCATCACCTGGGCAAAGTGCGGCCGGGCGATCACGTCGCTGCCCGCCAGGGCCTCCACCTCTGCCAGGTCGATGTCCATGCCCTTCTCCTTCAGAAAGGTCACGATCCGATACTTCCGCTCATCCCGGCTGGCCTTCAAGACCCGGCACAGCTCCTCCAGGGCGGGGCAGTGGGACCGGAACCCCAGGCCCAGGATGTGCATGTGCCGGTCCTCCCTGGCCCCCAGCTCCACCCCCCGCAGGACGGTGAGGCCCAGGGAGGCCCCCGCCCGGACGGCTTCCTCCAGGCCGCCGATGGTGTCGTGGTCTGTGAGGGCCAGCACCTCGATCCCCGCCGCCCGGGCCAGGGCGGCCAGCCGGGCAGGGGAGTACTGACCGTCGGAGGCGGTGGAGTGGGTATGTAAGTCTGCCTGTCGCTGCATAGAACCAACCTCCCTGTCTTGGGCTTGCCGCCCTCCGGTACCCCGGAAGGGGGCCTCTGGGCGGTGTGCCGGGGGGGGCGGAAGGCCCCGCCGTGCTGTACGTTTTGAGTATACCCCACATCCACCCGGAAGGCAAGGCGGACATCATCCCCCTCCGGCCGGGCCCCGGCTTTCTGCTTTGCACGCCCCGATGGCCGGAGGTGACCGGGCAAAGGACTTGCCGGGGGAGGGCAGGCGGGATGTGGCCACTGGCGTCCGGTGGAAAAATCTGCTATGATGGGGCTATATAACCCTGAACCCTTCAGCGAGGTGACTGTCATGAAAAAGGAAGAACAACACAAAATCCTGGCCCTGACCCAGCAGGGCCTTGTCCACTACTGGCAAGGCGGCTATGAGGAGATCCTGTCCTACTTTGCCGACGAGGGCACCTGGATCGGCGCCCAGGGGGAGCAGTTCTGCCGGGGCAAGGAGGCCATCGGCCGCCTCCTGCGCCAGGTGGCGGCGGAGATGGTCCCCTGCACGCTCCTCCACCAGGAATACCGGATCGTCCACAGCGACCGGGCCAGCTGCACCGTCATGGGCCGGTATCTGGCCACCACCTGCGGGCAGGATGGGACCTTTCTGCAGGCCTGGCAGCGGGTGACCCTGGTCTGGTCGGTGCAGGGGGGCGAGCGGAAGATCCAGCACTGCCACGTCTCCAACCCCATCGGGGAGCTGAAGGTGGCCAAGGGGGAGTCCTTTGTCAACACCATCGGAAAGATGACCTGGCAGTTCCTCCGCCTCCGGGTCAAGGCGGCCCGGAGCCGGCATCGGCTGGTGCTCACCGACGGCAAGGAGGGGGTCCACTTCATCTCCCCCTATGAGATCGAGTATGCCGCCGCTGACGGCCGCAGCATCCATGTGACCCTGCTGGAGGGGGAGAGCCTCACCGTCCGGGGTAAGCTCTCCGACCTGCAGGAGCGGTCGGAGGGGGTCCTCATGGCCATTCACCGCAGCTACCTGGTCAACCCCCTGTGCATCAGCAGCCTGGAGAAGCAGACCGCCGTGCTGCGCAGCGGCGCCCGCCTGCCCATTCCGGAAAAGCGGTACACCATGGTGCGGGAGGAGATCAAGGAATTCTTTGCGCGGATGGCAGAGGAGAAAGAAACGGAGAAAATGCAGGCAAATTAAGTTTTTATACCCTGAGAGCAGTCATTAGTACAAGCTCTATTGACGGATTCGCGCTTTTTGACTATCATTTTTCCAGTATCGACACAGTGTGAAACGGGAGACGGTCCGACTTTGGTAGGACGTGCCTTCGTAAAATGCCGTCTCCGGCAGGACAGACTGCCCGGCGGCCAATGGCCGGTAGGAGAGGGAGACAGCCTCGTCCCGGGCCGGTGTGGGACAGACATGGGTTCTTTGCGTTGCGGGGGAGATGGGTATGCGGACACAAACACAGCGAAAGCGACAGAACAGCAGGCCCGGACCGGCCCACAGGAATGAGCCGCCGGTACAGACGGCCAATTCTGCCCTGCTGGATATGATGGGGATGGACCAGGGCACGCGCTCCACCGAGGACCTGGAGCGCCGCCTGCTGGCCCGTCAGCCCGCCGCGCCGGTGGAAAACCCCGGCGCAGAGCAGGAGGCAGACCGCTTCTCCGCCGCCGTGACAGGCACCAGCCCCGAGGCTGTGAAAGAGGACCTGGGCCAGCGGCTGGGGGCGGATTTTTCCTCCGTGCGCATCCACACCGACGCCGCCGCCCAGGACAGGGCGGCCGCCATGGAGGCCCGGGCCTTTGCCAGCGGCCGGGACATCTATTTTGGCCCCGGCGGCTTTGACCCCACCATCGCCGCCCACGAGCTGGTCCACACCGTCCAGCAGGGGGCGGTGGAGAGCAGCGTGCCCACCGTCTCCGCCCCCGCCGGCGGGGTGCAGCTGTGGCCCTGGAGCAAGAAAAAGCCGGGGGAGCAGAAGGCCGGGGAAGAAGGGGCCGGCGAGAAGAAGCCCGGCTTTTTCCAGCGCATGAGCAACAAGATCCAGGCGGGCACCAAGTCCCTCTTTGACTGGGCCGAGCGCCGGTCCGGCCACAAGGTGGACCCCGCCGAGGTCGCGCCCATGGACCTGGACCTGGGGGACTTTTTTGAAGAGGACCTGACCAAGCCGGCGGCCCCCGAGCCGAAAAAGAAGTGGTGGCAGCGGGCCGGCGGCTGGGTGAAGGATAAGGCCGGCGCTGCGCTCTCCTGGGGCAAGGATAAGGCGGCCAATTTTCTGACCTCTGCCAAGCGGAAAAATGAGCTGGCAGTGGACCAGTTCAATACCTTCCATGAGGACTATAAAAACATGTCCCTGAAGGAGCGCGTCATGTGGAGCCTCCAGAATCCCATTGCCCGCCTGACGGCCTCCCGCCGCAAAGCGGGGACGGCCAAGCGCAGGGCCCGGGAGGAAGAGCTGGAGCAGAAGGCCGCAGAGTATGCAGAGAACCTGCGCGGCAGGGACAAGGAGACCGCCCTCCTCCGCCGGGGTGCCGGCGCCGCTGGCGCTGCCCAGGCAGCACCGGCCCAGGCAGCGCCGGAGGCTGCGGAAGCAGAAGAGGACGACACAGAGGACCTTTGGGACATGGTGGAGGAGGGCCAGGAGCTGGCATCGGAATACTCCGGCGACCTGGACGACCACTATGAATTCCTGGAGAGCGGCGGCGAGAAGGGCGAGGAGATGTCCGCCCTGGGCCGCTGGGCCGGCGTGATGGAAAACGGCCTGGCAACCATGAGCAACGCCAAGGAGGCCAGAGACCAGTGGAAGCAGGCCAATGAACGCTCGGCCATGGGGGACAAGGCCGGGGCCATCAGCAGCCGCCTGCGGTCCGTGGGCAGCGGGGCCTATACCGTAGGGTCGGCCTCCACCACGGCCCAGTACCTGGGGCTGAACAGCCTGCAGGGCCTCTCCCCCCTGTCGGCGGGGGCCAATGCGGCGGGGGACTTTACCTACAGCGCAGCAGACCTGGTGGACGCGGTGGATGCCGGCAAGCGCATGACCCGGATGAAGGAGAGCCGCGAGGCCCTGGAGGCCAAAATGGCCACCGGCAGCCTGAGCCAGGACGACAAGCTGATGCTCCAGATGTCCCAGCAGGGCGGGGACGTGGCCAAGGCGGACACCATCCGCCACTCGGCCTCCGCCGGCAGCCACCTGCTCAGCGGCGTGGCCAACACCCTCTCGGCCACCGGCGCGGGAGAGCCGGCGGCCAAGGTGCTGGAGATCCTGTCCACAGGCACCAAGAAGCTGGGGGACAACGTGGCCGAGGACCAGATGCGCAAGGTGCGCACCCGGGTGGCCGACGAGGAGTTCCACCTGGAAAAGCGCATCGAACGGCTCCAGAAGAAGCACCCCAACATCAGCCACAACAAGGCCAAGAAGATCGTCCTTAAGGGCATGGGTGTCCGTTCGGGCAAACGCAGCGAGGCCTTTGCCCATGGGACCATCGACCGGGTGGACCGGGGCCTGGCGGCTGCGAAGGCGGGCAACCGGGAGATGGGTACCTTCTTTGACCGGCTGAGTGTGCCCGAAGTCAACGGCGTGCGCAACCGCAACCTGGCCGGGGAACGCCTGGGACTGAAGGGCGAGGGAGACCTGGAGGAGCGCCGGGAGGAACTGGCCCAGAGCCGGGACTTCCAGAATCCCTTCCTGAAGAAACGCAAGCAGTAACCCCCGTGGGGGAGAAAGGACAGGACCATGGACCAGCAGACCTATGCCGCCGTGATGGACCGGCTGGAAGCCTTTTCACAGACCGTGGGGACCGACTGCCGGCGGGAGCAGTTGGAGAACGGGATCGAGGAGCTCCGCTTCCTCTCCGCCCTGCAGCAGGACGGCACGGACCTGGCCCTGTTCCGCCTGGCCGTGGTCCGGCTGGAGGAGCTGGACCTGGCCCAGATCTACGTCACAGTGCTGGCGCAGCTGGGGCAGGGGCGGGAGGCCCTGGCCCGGGCCGCTGCCCGGTGGAACCCCCAAAGCCTGCTGGGCAGCTATGCCATCGAAGGGGACCAGCTCACGCACCGCACCCGCCTGTCCCTGAACGGCCAGGCCCCGGCGGAGGAGACGGCGGAGCAGATCATCGCCGCAGCCACCCTGGTCCACGAGGAGCTTTCCCGCCGCAGCCGGGCGGCCCATGCCATGGCGGCGGGGGCAGAGAAGGGCTGAGGATAACTGCCGGCAAGAGCGCGCGGAAAGGAGGGGGTCCCGGTTGCATATTCTGGTCCATTTCCATGACCCGGCAGAGCGGGATGCCCTGTGTGTCCTGCTGCGGGGGTGGGCGTCGCTGTCCTGTGTGGCGGCGGACATCGTGTGCGATGTCCGGGCTTTGGGCGAGAGGAAACCCCGCCTGGTCTTCTGGGACATGGACGGCCCCGGCCAGCCCCCCCAGGTGGGCCGGGAGGGGGCCCTGTTCCTCTGCGCCCGAGACCCCCAGCGGGCCATTGAGAGCTACCGCTTCCACCCCACGGACCTGCTCATCAAGCCGGTCACGGCAGAGCGCCTCTGGCAGGCCATGCGCCGCTGCGCCCGGCTGTGGGTCTCCAGCCTGGAGCGGCTGGAGGTGGCCAGCGGCCGCATGAAGCTGAGCGTTCCCATGGGAGACCTGCTCTGGGCGGAGGGCCACCGGGGGGGATGCCTGCTGCACACGGTCCACGACAACATCCCGGCGCGGGTGCCGCTGTACCAGCTGGAGCAGCAGCTGCCGCCGTCTGTCTTTGCCCGGTGCCAGCGCAAGTTCGTGGTGAACCTGACCCAGGTCAACCGCATCGAGGGCAACGCCCTCTTCCTCCGGGACGGCACAAAGCTGACCCTGAGCCGGACCAGCAAGTCCGAGGTGCTGACGGCCTATCAGCAGGTGCAGACCTTTCGCCCTGCCGGGGGACATTTGAGAAATTAAGAGACAAAGCAAGGCCCTCGGCTGCCAAAGGCAGCCGAGGGCTTATTTTGTGCTTCTTTTCCTCAGGGTTTCTCCGGCTGGCAGATGCGATAGATGATGCAGGGCCGCCCGCCGGTGTTGTAGTCCATGTCGCTGGTGATGGCGTGCTGCTCGGCCAGGTAGTTCATGTACCGGCGCACGGTGACCACCGACAGCCCCACATGGCTGGCGATGTCGTCGCAGGTGTGCCCCTGGTCCGGGCTCTGGCGCAGATAGCCCCGGATGAGCTCCAGGGTCTGGCTCTGCAGGCCCTTGGGCATGGCAGAGGGGCCGCCCCCGGTACGGGCGGTGGAGATCTGCAGCAGGGCGGTGTCCAGCTTGCTCTGGGTGAACTTCCCCTTGTGGATGGCGCTGCGGCGGTTGCAGAAGGTTTTCAGCGCCAGCTGAAAGCGCTCATAGCCAAAGGGCTTGATGAGGTAGTCGGCCACCCCCAGGCGCATAAAAGCCTCAATGGTGGCGGCGTCGTCGGCGGAGGTGACCATGATCACGTCGGCGTCCACCCCCTCCGCCCGCAGGGCCCGCAGCAGCTCCAGCCCGCTCATCTGGGGCATGTAGACGTCCAGAATAATGAGGTCCACCGGGTTGCTGCGCAGCCAGAACAGGGCCGGGTGTGCGGCGGAAAAGGTCTGGACCACCTGAAAGCGGTCGTCCATCTCGATGTAGCGGCGGTTGAGGCGGTTGATGACAGCGTCATCCTCGATGATCACAGTACGGTATGCCATGGTGTTCTCCTGTTGCCAATGAAAGTGTGGTCAAGTGTGGTCCTCCAGGGTGATGATGAACGAGGTGCCTACCCCCACGTCCGACTCCACCCGGATGCTTCCGTTGTATGTCTTGATGATGTCCTGGACCAGGGCCAGACCGGTGCCCCGGCCCTCTCCTTTGGTGGAAAAGCCCCGCTGGAAGATTTTTTCCCGGACCTCCTCGGGCATGCCGGGGCCGGTGTCGTCCACGCTCAGCAGCAGGGCGTGGGGACCCTGGCGGATGCTGACGGTGATCTCGCTGGGCACGTCCGCCGGCGCCCCCCGCATGGCGTCAAAGGCATTGTCGATGAGGTTGCCCAGAATGGTGATCAGGTCCGAAACGGGCAGATACTGGCCGCAGCTTTGCAGGGTGCTGGCCGGGTCCAGGGTGAAGAGGATGTCCAGCTCGGCGGCCCGGTAGGCCTTGCCGATGAGCAGGGCGGCGATGGAGGGGTCCTTGATGCGGTCGCTGATGTAGCCGATGGAGTGGGCCCGGGTCTCGGTGATGCCCAGGACATATTCCTCCGCGTGTTCCACGTCCCCCAGCTGCAGCAGGCCCAGGATCACATGGAGCTTGTTGGTGAACTCGTGGGTGTAGGCCCGCAGGGCCTCTACAATGTGCTGCACGCCGGTCAGGTCCTGGGCCAGCTTGGTCACCTCCGTGCGGTTGCGGAAAATGGCCACCGCCCCCTCCACCTGGCCGTCGTGCCACAGGGGCAGGCGGTCGGAGAGGACCGAGACGTGGGTGATGGACTCCAGGCTGATGTTGTACTCCGGCAGCCCCGTGCGCATGACCCGGGGGATGGTGGAGCGGGGATAGACCGCCTTGAGGGGCTGGCCCAGGGAGGCGGACTGGTCGATGCGCAGGATCTCGGAAGCGGCCCGGTTGAGATAGGTGACCTTACTGTCCTCGTCAATGGCCAGCAGGCCCTCATCCAGGGCGTCGAGGATGTCCATGCGCTGGAGGAAGAGCTTGCGGAAGGCGTCGGGCTCATAGCCCAGCAGCTCCTCCTTGATGTTCCGGGACAGGCGCAGGCTCAGGGAGCTGCCCGCCAGCAGGGCCACCACGCAGGCCAGCAGGTGGAAGAGGAGCATCCGCAGCACCACGGCTCGCAGGGAGAGCATGTAGATGGCGGCCATGGTATAGCCCACCAGCTCCCCGTCGGCGGAGTAGACGGCGGCATAGGCGCAGCGGTCGGCGCCGGAGGGGGCTTCGCCGTTGTAGAGCATGATGTCATTGCCCTCGGCAAACCAGGCGATCACATTCTCCCCCAGGGGTTTGAGCAGAGAGGGGTCGTCGGCCCCGGTGGCCAGGTCATAAAAGGCCACGGGCATCCCCTCCCGGTCGTAGACGGCGGACACGTCGATGCTGGGCACGTTCCGCACCGCCCGCTGGATGTATTCCGTGGCGGAGGGGTCGTGGATGTCCTCCATGAGGATGGGGCTGTTGGCCACCACCTGGGCGGCCCCTGACAGGGTCTGGTCCCAGGAGCGGCTCTCCTGGATCAGGTTGAGCATGAAGCTCACCCCCAGGGACAGCAGCAGGGCGATGACGATGCCCAGCAGGAGCATCTTTCGGATCTGCAAGTACATCTTTGGACTGGTGTTTTTT
>DXEA01000161.1 GCA_019115225.1 Candidatus Evtepia faecigallinarum | reverse complement strand
GGAACATCAAGCGCTCCGAAATGTGCAAGATGATCTGCATCGCACTCAACGGCGGCAAAGAGCCCGCCACCTCCACCAAGGATGACCCCACCTTCACTGACATCGATGGTCACTGGGCTGAGGGCTACATCGAGTACTGCTACGCTCAGGGCGTGGTGTCCGGCGTGGGCGGCGGCCGCTTCAACCCCGACGGCAACGTGACCGTGACCCAGGCAGCCAAGATGCTGCTGGTGGCCCTGGGCTACAACGCCGATGTGGAGCTCTTCAACGGCGAAAACTGGTCCCTGTACGTCAACGTCAAAGCCAACCAGGACGGCATTTATGAGGGCTTGGAAGCCATCGACACTGCTGCTGCCCTGACCCGTGACCAGGCTGCCCAGATGATCTGGAACACCATGCAGGCTGTCATCATCGTGAAGACCAGTTCTATCGATGTGACTACCGGTGACGTTACCGCGCATTATAACAAGGATCCCAACGGCAAGACCCTGCTTACCGATAAGTACAGTGCCTATGTCAACGTTGGTACTCTGGACAGCGTTAACGGTCAGGATCTGACGCTCGCCATGACTACTTCTGACGAGAACGACAGCGATAAACCCGCCATTGATTCCTTCACCAATGTGACCACTGACTACTCCTCCCTGCTGGGGCAGAAGGTCAAGGTCATGTTCACCAAGGCCAACAATGTCATGGGTGTGTATGCTCTGGATGGCAACACCACCTATACCGTCGACATGAAGGACATCGAGGCTGACGGCAACAAAGTCAAGTTCGGCGGAACTTCCTATGCCTTCGATGAGAATGAAATCGACGTCGTTCTCATTGACGCAAACGAAGAGACTGTTGCCGACGCGGGCACCATGAGCGCCGCTGACTTCGACGCTTACGATGCCGATCCGACCACCGATGCTGCTGGCACTGCCAAGCTGATCACCGCGTCTGTCCGCTTCGTGGACAACGACGGCGACGGCAAGCTGAACATTGCCATCATCACCGAGTACAAGACCGCGAAGGTCACCTATGTTGGCGCTGACCGCATCACGGCCGGCACGACCTACAAGATGGAAGACGAGAACATTGCCGACGATATCGCCAAGAACGATTACGCGGTTATGTCCTACAATCCGTTTGACGAGTGCCTCGACATCGTCAAGGCTGACGTCGTTTCCGATGTTCTGACTGGTCTTAAGGATCAGGACACCTATCAGCAGTATCAGATCGGCGGCACTTGGTACAATATCGATAACGTCACTGCAAACAATGTAACCCGCGGCGACACCGTCCTGGCTTATGTTGTCAACGGCATTGCGATCGACATCAAGTCCGACGACGGCACGGGCGCGATCCCGTCCAACATCGCGGTTGTAGTTGGTAACGGCGGCGACGCTTCCGTTTACGGCGATCAGGTTCGCCTGCGCTACTTCAACGGCACCAACAAGATCGTGACCCTGTCTGATCAGAACACTGAGGATCCGACTCAGGGCGTTGCATTCCGTGTATCCGGTTCTGACACCAGCACGCGTCTTGAGCCGCTGGCTGATCGCGAATACAATGGTTACCAGTATGAGGGCACCAATAAGGCAGTTGCAGCTGGTGACAACGGCAAGGTCAGCACCATCGACGATGTTGCAGTAGCCGACGACGCTGTTATCATTCTGTACACCGAGGCCGGTCAGTCCAAGCAGATCACCGGCAAGCAGTTCAAGGCACTTGCTGTTGCAGATCTTGGCGACGACGCTGGTGACATTGCTACCGCTGTCTTCACCAAGTCTGTCAATGGCCTGAACCGCGTCCGTCTGGCGGCTGTTCTGGTTGGCAGCATCAACATCACCGGCGCTTCCAGCGACAACTACGCATATGTCACCTCGGCCAGCTACATCAACGCTGACGGCGACACGGTCATCAACATCTGGACCGGTTCTGAGAACAAGACTGTCACCGAGAACGGCAATGGCTCCGTTTACGCAAAGGGTGAGCTGATCGGCTACTCCACCATCGACAGCAATAACGTTATCAGTGATGTTCAGCCGTTTGGTACGGTTGATGCAGATACGACCACCGATCTGGACGATACCAATCTGACTGAAGCTGACGGCATGTACCGCGGCGGTAATGAGGCTGACGATGCGGACGACATGATCGTTATCAACGGCAAGCAGCTGAATGTTACCTCCGATACCCACGTGCTGGTTGTTGACTCTGCGGCTGATGACGAAGAGGATATCGGCATCGTTTGGGATAAGGCTACGCTGCCGCAGGGCAAGGAAGGCCCGGCTAATGTCTTCGCAATCAACGCGTTCTTCTCGATCGATAGCGCTGATGACGCAGACACCGCTGACCTGAAGGTTCTGGTTATCGATACCACCGGCGTATTCTCCGCGTTCGACGAAGCTGCTGACGACGAGGATGAAGGCGGCGCTGTTGAAGGCGACTACACCACCAAGTATGCAGCAGTGAATGTTGCAGACAAGAATGTAGTTACTGCTGCTGCTTCCAGCCGTGCAGCAAACTCCGGCAACGTGACGATTGCGCTGACTGTTCCGTCTTATATCAATGCTATCGACAACACCAAGATCACTGCAATGGTAGACGGTGTACCGACTGCGTTTAATACTGTCATGACGCTGAACGGTACTACTATCAGCGGTGTAATCAACGATGTTGCTGAAGATGCAGAGATTGTTGTAACGGTTGCTGATGGTCTCGTCACCAAGGTGAATGCATCTGGTGATGCTACCGCCAAGGAGTTTACGAACTTCAAGGGCATCACTTTTGCAGCTGCTCCGGCCATTACCAATGCATCGGCTAATGCCTCGACTAATAATGCAAATCTCATCGTGAATGCTGCAAGTGCAAATGGTAACGATAATTACAACATGAACGGCAAGACGCTGAATGTCACCGTGACGCTGACCGGCGCTACGTTTGATGATAATGATGCGACTACTGCTGTAATCCGAGTCTCTGGCATCAACAACTCTGCCGCCGCAGACAATAACAATGCTACTGCTATTCCGGCCTTTACGGCGAATGGTGATAGCGCTGTGATTCTGACTGTGACCAGTGTTGAAGAAGCCAATTAAGTCTCATTAAGGGACTGTTGCAAAAAGCGACCAAGGAAAAAAACGAGAGGCTGCCCTTTAGGGCAGCCTCTCGTTTTTCTCGACATCAGAACACGGGGGCCTTTCACACCCTCACGTCTCATCCATTGCAACGCAGTACTTCTCGCTGAATTCCGCTGCCTCCAGGGGGCGGGCGAAGAAGTAGCCCTGGCCGTGGTCGCAGGACAGGCGCTGCATGTTCTCCTTATCCTCCAGGGTCTCGATGCCCTCGGCCACTGTGGAGACCCCCAGCTGGTGGGCGGCCTCCATGATCTGCCGCAGGATCACCTGCCGCCGCCACTCGTCCTCTGCGGGGACGGGCATCAGGAAGCCCCGGTCCAGTTTCAGCTCGTCCACCGGCAGCCGGCAGAGCATGTTCAGGGAGGAATAGCCGCTGCCGAAGTCATCCAGGGAGACCCGGAAGCCTTTGGCGCGGAGGGTCTCCATCTGCTGCCGCAGCAGCTCCAGGTCTGCGATGGCCACCCGCTCCAGGATCTCCAGGGTGATCAGGCCCGCGGGGACCCGGTACCGCTCCACCAGGGCCGCCAGGTCATCCGGGTAGCGCTGGTCAAACAGCAGCAGCTTGGACTGGTTCACCGACAGGGGGATGGGCCGCAGGCCCCGGTCCATCCAGGCCCGCAGCTGGCGGCAGGCCTGCTCCACCATATACATGTCCAGCTTTAGGCAGAAGCTGTTGGTCTCGAAGAGGGGGATGAAGTCGTTGGGGAAGATGACCGTCCCGTCCTCCTTGATCCAGCGCACCAGGGCTTCCGCGCCCACCAGCCGGTCTGTGACCAGGTCATACTTGGGCTGCAGGTAGAGCCGGAACTCCTGGTCCCGCAGGGCCTGGTCCATGCTGCTCTCAATGCGGTGCTTGCGGCGGCTGGCCTCGTAGAGGGCCTGGTCGTAAAAGGCCACGCTCACCGACCGGGTCCCCTTGATGGACTGCAGGGCCAGCAAGGCCTTTTCCCGGTCGCTGCGGACGGCCACGCCGGCATAGAGGGACAGGCGGTAGCTGGCCTGGCCCTGCTGCTGGACGCTGCGCTGGCCCACCTGCTGGATGAGGGCCTGCAGGCGCTGGCGCAGGGTCTCCTCCTCCACGTCCAGCAGGTAGAGATAGAACTGGTCGGCAGCATCCCGGCAGAAGAACTCCCCCTCGCCCAGGGCCTGGTCCAGGACGGTTTTCAGATAGCACAGCACCCGGTCCCCCTGCTCCTTGCCGAACAGGTCGTTGACCCCCTTGAAGTTGTGCACGTTCAGGGCGGCCACGGCGTAGTCCTCCTGCTTTTTCACCACCTGCTGGAAGTGCTGGTCAAAGTGCAGGGTGTTCTCCGCCCCGGTCACCGTGTCCCGGAAGGCCAGGTCCATCAGCTGCCGCAGCCGCTTGCGGGAGCCGTGGGCCCACACATGCAGCAGGACGTTCAGCCCCACGATCACCAGCACCAGCACCACCAGCACCGTCCAGAACAGCTGGTTGAGGAACTGGTCCCCGCCCCAGTAGACGTTGACGCAGAGGAAATACCAGCCGTTTTGCCCGATGGGCTCCAGGTAAAAGTGATACTGGTCCCCGTCGATCTCAAAGGTGTCGCAGAGGCTCCGGCCGTTGCGCATGGCCTGGGCCATCTGCTCCTGGGTCTGCTGGGAAAAATACGGAGAGTCGAAGATGTTCTCATAGGGCTCCGGCACCAGGGAGTGCTCCGAGCGCACCAGAAAGGTGCCGTCGGTGCTGATCAGGTGGATATAGCCGCTGCCGCCCAGCACCAGCTCCTCGCTGGTCAGGTCCTCAAAGATCTCGATGGTGTCGGCGGCGGCCAGGGTGGCCACCACCTGGTTGTCCCGGTACACGGGCACCGCGTAGACCATGACCTTCTCCGACGTGTGCTCACTCTGATAGACCTGGGAGATGGCCTCCCGGCCTGTCATCGCCTCCTCCAGGGCCTCCGCCGCGCAGTCGTGCAGGTCGGCCATGACCACCGGGGAGCTCCCCGACCAGGTGGTGTGGACGATCCCGGTGCCCTGGCAGGGCATGTAGAGCAGGGAGACAAACTCGTTGGCCCCGTCGATCTCGGCGATGCTCTCCACCAGCAGCTGGGGGTCGTCAATGAGCTCGCTGGCGGAGAAGGTGGTGGCAAGAGAGCGCAGAAGCTGCAGGTTCTTGTCCATCTGCTTGAGCAGGCGGTCCTTGTACTCCCGGGTCTCCGCCGCCATGCGGCCCGAGGTGACATCATAGGCGGTCTGGCGGAAGTAGACCACCAGACCCGCCCCCACCAGGCACAGCAGCAGGCTCAAAAGCACCGAAAACACCGTGATGCGGGTCAGGTGCCGCCGGGCGCGTTCTTCATCCATGGCGTAACTCCCCTCTTTCTCCGGCTTCACCGGCCGCCGTCCCGGCCAGCGGCCGGTCAGGTGGGGGCGTTGCCTCTCTCTCCGGCAGCAGGAGGGCCTTGGCCTCCCACACCGGCAGCGGATAGTAAAAACGGTATCCCTGCAGGACATCACAGCGCAGCTGCCGGAGGATCTCTGCCTGGCTGTCCTCCTCCACCCCTGCGGCGATCACCGTCATCCCCAGGTCATGGCCCACCTGGATCATGGCCCCGGCCACCGCCCGGCCCTTCGGGGTGCCGATGGTGTCCACCAGGGCCTTGTCCAGCTTCAGCCCGTCCAGGGGGAAGTGCTGCAGGTCGTGGAAGGAGGGAAAGCCTGTGCCGAAATCGTCCAGGATCACCCGCAGGCCCAGGTCCTTCAGGGCCAGGATGTTCTGCCCCAACACCTCCCCCTGGGCCAGCTGGGCGCCCTCGGCCAGCTCCAGAATGAGCAGCTCCCGGGGAAAGTCATACACGGCCAGCAGTTCTGCTATGCGGTCGGGGCAGTCCAGGGCGGACAGGGTCTCCCGGGAGATGTTGCAGGAGAGGAAAAAGCCCTCCTCCCCCCCGTGCACCAGGCTCTCCAACAGGGCGCAGGCCTCCTGCAGGCAGTAGTAGTCCAGCTGCTCGATGGTCTTTTCCCGCTCCATCAGGGGCACGAAGTCCTTGGGCAGCAGCAGGCCCCGCTGGGGATGGTTCCACCGGGCCAGGGCCTCGCCCCCCACCAGCCGGCCGGTGCGGGCGTCCACATAGCCCTGGATGTACAGCTGAAACTCCCGCCGGGCAAAGCCCCGGCCGATGTCTGCCTGGAGCTGGTGCTCCCGGTCAAAGCGCCCCAGCACGTCCTGGGAGCAGACAACATAGTCCCGCTCCTCCCGCTGGGCCAGGGCGGCAGCCTGGATGGCGGAGAAGATCATCTTGTTCAGGTCCCAGTCGTCCTCCTGCAGGGGGTAGATCCCCACATGGATGTCCACCCCAAAGGACAGACCCTGCTCCCGGGGGTAGGCCCGCAGCCGGGAGAGCAGGGGAGAGAGCCAGGCAGACGGGCTCTCCCGGTCCCCGGTCAGGCGCAGGAGGACAAAGGCCCGGGGCGAGACCTTGGCCAGCAGGTCGGTGTCGGCCGCCTGGCCGGACAGGGTCACCGCGCAAAAGCGCAGAAAGGCGGCCGTTTCTTCCTCCCCCGCCGCCTGCTCCAGCCGGTCCAGGTCGATGGAGAAGCAGAAGAGGGTGTAGAGGACCCGGAGCTTGTTGTGGACGAACTGGCGGTACTGCCCCGCCAGGCCCTCCAGGTTATTCAGCCCCGTCAGGGGGTCCCGCCGGGTCTTCTGGTCCAGGGCTTCCAGCTGCCGGCGGTGCCGCCGGACCAGCAGGACCAGGGTACACACCAGCACGGCCACCGCCAGGGCCAGGGCCCCGGTGAGCCAGGGCAGCGCGGGCGCCTGGGGTTGCTCGGCGGCGCTCTCCAGCAGCAGGGTGGTCAGGCGTTGCTGGGTGAGGCCGCGGAAGAACTCGGTCAGCTCCTCCGCCAGGCCCTCCGGGGCCGCCTCGGTGAGGTAGAGCAGGCAGACGGCCCCCTCCTGCCCCTCGGCGGACACGGGGACCTCCACCACCTGGGTGTGTGCCGGGGCCTCCTCTTCGGGGGCATAGCCCGAGAGCAGGTCCACCTGGCTGTGCTCCCCCAGCCGGGCGCGCTGGTCCCCGGCCTCCGGCTGGTAATAGATCACCTGACAGTCGCTCTGGGCGGCAAACTCCGCCAGCAGCTGGGGGATGACCCCCTCATAGCTCTGGGTCTGCCGGTCATAATATTCCAGCGGATAGGCCTCCGGGTTGCCGGCCACATAGATGATGTTTTGCGTGGACACGGCTGCGCCCCCTTCCTTCTCGCCCTGGTGTCAGTCCTTGCGCTGAAACAGAGACAGATTCCCTCCGCCCGGAAGCTCCGGAACGACGGTCTGCTCGGCGTATGCCTCCGCCTTCTGGTCCAGCTCCTCCAGCAGGGTGCGAAAGAGGTCCCGCAGCCGGCCGGCCTGCCGGCGGCAGCGTTCGATCTCCCCCCGGGCCTGGGCATACTCCTGCTCCAGCCCCTGCCGGGCCTGGGCGTCCTGCTCCTGGGCGTCCTGGCGCATCTGGTTGGCATAGCGCTTGGCGTCCAGCAGGACCGAGGAGACCATCAGGGTCTCCTCCTGCTGCTTTTCATACTTCTGCCGCAGCTGGCTCAGTTCCTCCTCCAGCTGGCGGATCCTGGCCTGGTAGGAGGCTTCGGCCTGCCTGGCCTGCTCCTCCTGCTGGGCCAGCTTGGCCGAGCAGGTCTCCTCCAGGGTGGTGATGTATTGGTAAACACTGGCCTTTTGATAGCCGAACCAGCCTTTCTTCAGCTCGTCTAATTTCATGGTGATACCTCCTCTTGCCGTTACTGGAATTTGATGTCCCGACGGGTGATGGTCCCCCAATCTGCTTTCTTGCGCCGGTAGCCGATGAGGGAGGTGGCCCGGACCCAGGCCAGGATCAGCCGCAGGAAGGAGACCTCCACGGCGCACAGCATGATGGCCTTGCACACGTCCCCCGGGGTCAGATGGAGGTCGGCGGTGTGGGTGCGGGCAAAGAAGGCCGTCAGGGACAGGATGGCCGAATAGACCACATAGATGAAGAAGAACAGGATCATAAAGGGCACGTTGATCAGGTCCACCCAAAAGGCCAGGGCCACGGTAAAGAGCCCGAAGAGCTCAATGTAGGGGGAGAAGAGCTCATAGATGAGGAAGTACAGGTAGGACACAAAGCCCACCAGCCCGTACTTGGGGTGGCCAAAGACCCGCCGGTGGCGGCCCATACTCTGAAACAGGCCGATATGCCAGCGCCGGCGCTGGCGGCACAGGTCGTCCAGATGCTCGGGCACCTGGGTCCAGCAGATGGCGTCGGTGGCGTAGCGCAGGCGGTAGGGGATGCCGTGGTCCCGGCAGAAAACGTGGAGCTTGACCACCAGCTCCATGTCCTCCCCCATGGTGCTGGTGTCGTAGCCCCCGGCGTCGATGACCAGATTTTTGCGAAAGAGGCCAAAGGCGCCGGAGATGATGATGCTGCCGTTGAACTTGTCAAAGAGGATGCGGGCGGCCAGGAAGGAGCGGTCGTACTCCAGCACCTGCATACAGGGCAGCAGCTTGTGGGGCATGTGGTAGGAGACCACCTGCCCGTCCCGGATCTCCACGCCGTTGCAGGGGCGCACCGCCCCGCCCACGGCGATGACGCTGCCCTCCTCCAGCACCGGGCGCACGATCCGCTCCAGGGCGTCCCGCTGCAGGACGGAGTCGGCATCCATACAGATGAAATAGGGGTACTTGGCGGCGTTGATGCCCATGTTCAGGGCGTCGGCCTTGCCGCCGTTGGCCTTGCGGATGAGGGCGATGGGGACCTTGTTGTGATGGCCCTCAAAGACGGCCTCCACCTGCTGGCAGGGGATCTTGCGCTGGATGGGCCGGTTGACCGGGCGCAGGTGGAAGGTCTCGCACAACACCCGGGCGGTGTCGTCGGTGGAGCCGTCATCCACCACCACGATCTCATAGAGCTTATACTCCAGGGCCAGCAGGGACTGGATGCTCGAGCAGATGGTCACCGCCTCGTTATAGGCGGGCACGATGATGGTCACGGGGACGTAGTAATCCCCCGCCAGCTCACTTTTCAGCTGGGCCCGCTGCTGGTTCTTGTACAGGGCAGAGGAGCCCACGGTCACCGACAGGAAGAGGAAGCTGGCATAGCCAAACATATACAGGATGAAAAAGATGCCCACCACATCGAAAAACAAGGGCATGCCGCTGGTCATTCCGGCCTCGCCTCCTCCTGCCGCAGCTGGCGGATCTGCAGATGATAGGTGATCATTTCCCTGGCATAGCGGTCGTTGCCGGCCATGATGTCCAGCAGCTGGTGATACTCTGCGTGCTGCTCGTCCAGACTCTGGGCGGCGGCGGAGCGGATGTACCAGTTGCCGCTGTGCAGGGCTTGCTTCAGGGTGTTGACCACCCGCGGCTCCGGGTACCGGGCCAGGGCGGCCACGGCCACGGTGGCATACGCCCACCGCTCCGGGGTCCGGTCCCGGGCAAAGGCCAGCAGGTGGTCCAGGGCAGGGGGGTAGGGGTAGCGGCCGAAGTAGCGGATGGCGGCCAGCCGGGTCTCCTTGTCCCGGTCCTCCTGCACCAGCAGCGCCAGCATCTGCCGGCACCACTGGCCGGAGCGAAAGCGGATATAGTTGAGCACGGCCAGCTGGGTATGGGGGGTGAAGCGGTCCAGCCGGTCCCAGAGGGCGGCGATGAGCTGCTGGTGGTCCCCGGTGTAGGTCAGCAGGGTCTCGGTGACCAGCTTTTCGTGGGTGACCAGGACGCCGTCGTCCTGGATCTGGACGGCCTGGACCAGATACGCCGGGCTGCCGAAGCGGCACAGGGCCTTCATGGTGTTCAGGCGGCAGTAGAGGTTGTCCTTGCGCAGATAGTCCAGCAGGACCTGCTGCAGGGCCTCGGTGGCGGTCAGCCGGGGCGGCCAGCACTGGGCCAGCACATAGACAAAGTAGGACGCCTGCATGGGCTCCCGCCTGAGATAGCCCATGGCCAGGGAGAGAAAGACCGGCTGGAGCTGGGCCAGATAGGCATCCCGCGCCGCCTCTTGCCCCTGAAACCCCTGCTGGAGCAGGCGGTAAAAGGCCATGAGGTTCCACCGGCGGCCCAGAAGGCGGCTCAGGCGGGCTGCCTCCCCAGGAGGCAGCCGCTGCTGGCCACCGGCCAGCAGCGCAAGGTGCCCTCGGGTCACCTTGGCCAGCTTCTTCATCCGCCGGGCCATCCGGGGCGCCCGCCGGCGCAGGGAAAGGGTGTAGCAGATGTTAAAGAGGATCATACAGACGCATACAGCGCCGTAAAAATAGAGGATCAGCTCCATACGCACGGCAGTCGCCTCCCTTCGGGGGATCTTACGTCTCTTGCCGCCAGTATTCCTGTAGGATATAGTAGGATTCCTTCAGCCGCTCGTGGTAGGTCACGGTCTTGCCCCACCCCTCCAGGGGGAAGGCGGCCATGGGGATGCGGCCCGCTGTCTGCCCGGCCTGGGCAAGGCCCACATACATCTCGTCGATGTGGAGGTTTTCCACGCCGTAGCACTCGTAGTAGTCGTCATGGATCATCATCTCCGAGGGGTTGGAGAAGTTGAGCAGCTGCCAGGGGATGCGGATCTCGACGCTGTTTTCCCCATAGCAGAAGTCGGCCAGGGAGTCGAAGTCGGGGGCGTCGGGGTTTGCATTGCCGTGACGGAGCTTGCCTGTCTCGTAGGTTTCGCCCTTAACCTGGATGGTGTCCGGGTTGGGGACGATATCCCCCAGGAGCAAAGCCAAGTCGATATTGACAAAGTTTGGGCTGTCCTTGCCAGGCGGGTTGATGAAAGGGTCATAGATATCATAGGATTCCCAATAAATCTCCTTGAGCACTTCATAGCGCTCTTGGACCACTACCCGACTATTGTCCGTGCCGGCAATGGAGATGACGAAATCACAGGGACGTTGAAACCGGAGATTGTAGTTTCTGCAATAGGTACTGCCCGTTTTGGGTGTGGTGTCCAGAGGAATGTAGAGGGTACCTGATGCCGGGTCAAAGCCCGTTACATAGAAGTAGAGGAATTTTTCATCATACTTCATGGAGAGGTCCAGTCCATCCTGGGACAAGATAACATCCGTCTCAGTCCACTCCGATGCGTCTCCGTCTACATAGCATACACTCTCCGTAGCCCCGGGATCAAATGTGAGCAGACCATAAAATTGCTCGTTGGTCTGGTAGTCGCTCCAGTAGGGGGTGTTGAGCAGGTCCACAGCGTGCAGGGTGTTCCACGTATGCTTGAACCACTCGTCCTGCCAGGAGAACAGACAGCTACCGGCACTGCCGGTGTTTATAATATCTTGATAACATTCAATGATGTATTGTCCTTGCTCTCGCTCCGTAATCATCCCTTGGCTGCGACCGGTATTCACATCGATCTGAGCCCGTCCCCGACCTGTAGTGATCCCATACTCGGAGATGACCACGGGGATGTTGTGAAAGTTATTGATGGCTTTGAGGTAAGCGTAATAGGTGTTGTACCGGCCTTGCTCGTCATAGTAATCCGCTTCAGTCAGGTAGTCGTGGATGTCAGGGGCCTGCAACAGGGAGAGACGGTAATTGATGGTAGAAACCTGGTCTTCACCAAAGATGGTGCTCAATTCCTCCTCAGTATATTGACGTGCCTCCTGCTCCGTTTGCAGATAATCCGGGAAATAGGGATAGATGTGATAGGAAGCAAAGTGGCCGGATATGAAGTTTTCCGTGGGTTGAATGTGCTCAACATTGACAACGGCGTTTTTGAAACGATAGGTAGTGGTCACCAGCGAGTAACGAAAGGGATCGGTGGTGGGCCAGTTGGAGAAGGCCACCAGGCGTTGCTGCTTGTACCGCCGGGTCTCATAGGGGATGACCTCATCCCCTAACCTTGCCAGAGCAGCCTCAAAGGGGGTCGCCTCTGCGGTAGTCGCCATATACTTGCCCTGATAACTGGCGTTGTCATACTGAGTCTGGTTGGTGTAGGTGACTAAACTGGCCTCCCATTCTACCCCCAAAATGTAGCCCAGCACCCACCGGGAGACATCGTGGCGGTAGTAGCCTGAGCCGTCCCCGTCCCGTCCCAGCAGAAACTTTTTCCCGTGGAGAATGTCCACGATGGTCTTGCTGTCCTCCATCATCTCCGGCAGCAGCCCCTCATCGTAGATATCCTTATGGGAGTTGTGGGAGTAATCGTCCACCCACAGACCGTGGATCAGCCAAAGGGGTTCCTCGTGTGCCTGTTCTCGCTGGCAATTATATTCATAGAAGGCATTGTAAAAATCGTCATGGAGAATGGTATATACCCGGATGGTGTTGGCCCCCAAATCGTGGATCATAGCGAACCAGCGAAGATAGGTCTCCTGATCAATGGCAAAATCGGTGGCCCATTCACCAGGAATCCCCGCACCTAAGTCCACCCCACGGATTTCAAAGGGTTCATAGGTGCCGTCTCGGTTCATGTAGATGGTGTCTGTGTCCGTCTTCATAAAGGTTTCCACTGGCGTGTCAGATGCCAAGTCTATATAGAAGCCCATGCCGTAATACAGATACCAACCCAACACCGCCGCCGCCAACAGCAGAGAAACAGAAATGATATACTTTTTCAATGCGGGCAGCCCCCTTTAGTCTGTCCAGTGGTTGTAAGTCTTGTTGTGGGACGGATGACAATATTGCTGGATTGTGTGCAGGTTCTCGTCCAGCCAGATCCCCCTTACATAGAGCCATTCCTTCAACTGTTCCACCGCCTCTTCATGGCTGTAAAGGTTACGGGAGGCAGGAGAAAGCGGTTCCCACTGGGTCATTGCCTCCTTCCATCGCTCATTGTTGCGGGTTACTGCTGGCCCCAGATAGTCCAGGGTTTCGTCAATATAATCCATGAGATAGGTCTCGTTGAGCACAGTCTGCCGCAGTTGGTCATAGCGTTCCAGGATGCGCTGCACAAAGTCTTCCGACTTGCAGAGCATGAAATACCAGGTGTGGCTGGACATGTTTAGCTGGTCAGGCGTCAGAAGATCTGTGGGAAAATTATCACAGGCGTTATTAAAATCCCACACAGCCAACTTGTATTTGCCGCTCATATCTTTGTAGATATAGGTAGAATAGCGCCCGGCATCCACATTGAGGGAGAATTCGTTGATCAGGAAATAGTCTACGAAATTGTCTACATCGATGTAGTTTTCATAGCTGTAGGCACCCGTGTCATAATCGTAATCATAAGAGTACAACGCCTTTTCAAAGGCAGCGTAGTTCAATTCGATCTGGGTCTGTATCTGCTCAGTCAAGCTGGCTCGTCTAGGGTATTTGATCAGAATATCTGTGCGCAGAGTGAGCATCCGTTCCAGGTAGGAATAGATATCCCGCTGTCCGCCCAGATCTTCCTGGGTGGTTCGGTCGCCGCGCAGCAGATAACCAGAGGTCTTTACATTTTGCTCTGTTTCACTCAGGTTCAGCCGGCAGTTATCTCCGTTGGTGATGGTCTCCACCATGAGATACAGTCCCCGGTAGTCCCCATCGATGATCAACTCACAGTAACGCACATTGGGTGCCCACTCCATTGCCTCTCCGGAGATATTGTACCACATATAGTTGCGTACGAGCGATTTGTCCAGATAAGGGCCGTTGAGCACCCGTTCACTGTGCGCAGCCATACCCATGACCTCGGCCGGGGACGGCTCGCCATTTTCGTCCACAAAATCCAATTGATAGGGGCTTTTTGCAAATACCCGGGAAGAATGACCCCGGACGCGGATCTCAGTGCGGGAGGTCAAAGTGGGCGTATCCGAGGGGTGGTTATTTCGGTCCTGATTATCCACAATGGACAGGGTCACATTGATCACATCCCGTCCGTCGGCAGCCACCGTGTAGAGCCACTCACCGAAGCTGTCTGCTTCCCCGGTGCGCTTGCCCGGAATCTCCTGCCCGCCGGTGTCGATGAGCACCAGGGGCAGGTGGGTGCACAGCTGGCTGCCGTCGCAGTCGCAGCCGGCCTCGGGCTGGCGGGCGGTGAGGTGCTGGTGGATGCGGGTGTCGGCGGTCTCCGGGTCCATGGAGGCAAGCACGCCTGTTACTGCCATCATAGCCACCAGAGCTGCCACGCCCAAGAGACGATATTTCATGGCTCTGCCGCCTCCCTTCGCCTTCCCTCAGCTGCTGATCTCGTCGTTCTGCGCCACAAGGTTGCAGTATTCTATGCCGCCCAGGTCGTACAGGGCGTCGGTGATGCTCTTCTCCCGGCCCTTGCCCCTGCCGCCGCCGGACAGCAGGCGCTGGCTGACCTCATAGATGAACTCCACGCTGGTCTCCGTGGTGTTTTTCACCCGCAGGTTGGCTTTGCGGTGGAAGTATTGAAAGACCACCGCCTCCACCCGCTCCTCATTGGTGCGGCTGGTGCGGAGGATCAGCAGCATCCGGGTGTCGTTCTTGATGCGCCCGAAAAGCAGCAGGATCAGAAAGGTAAAGGCGCTGCCGCCGGCGGCCACCTGAAAGTCCCCCGCCCCGCAGCAGATGCCCACCACGATGGCCCAGAAAATGTAGATGGTGTCCCGGGAGTCCTTGATGGCGGTGCGGAAGCGGACGATGGACAGGGCGCCCACCATGCCCAGGGACAGGGCCACGTTGTTGCCGATGACGATCATCACCGCCGTGGTGATGGTGGTCAGGGCCATGAGGGAGACGTTGAACTTTTTGCTGTAAATGCTGCCCTCGTGGGAGAGCAGGTAGGACAGGAAGATAAAGGCTGCAATCACCGTGGCCGCTGCCAGGCGCAGGAACATGGCCTGGGGGGAGAGGTCGCCGGTGTTATTTTCAAACAGGGCCAGGATGGATTCTCGCATACTGGGTCCTCCTTTGCTTGCTGTTATAGACCAAAGTGCAGGCTGGCGCTGCGGGCCAGGCAGTATTTGCTGGCCGACAGGGCCGAGCGGTCAGCCTGGCCCAGGAGCTGCTTGATGTAGGTGAGCAGGAAGCCGTTATATTTGACCTCTAAGATGCCGTGGAAGGGGTCCAGGACCGGGACGGTGTTCAGGGCCGGGTCAAAGAGGGCAAAGGAGGTCTCCGTGGCCCGGATCTGGTGGTCCAGGGTCACCCGGATGCGGTTTTCCTTGGCGATGTAGGCCTTGCGCTGGTATTCCACAATGGTTTTGGGCCGGTAGCACCGGCGGCACATGAGGCCGTAGCACTCTGCGGCGAAGGGGTCCCGGTAGGTCAACAGGCAGGCGTAGTCCCCCCGGCACATGGCCTCGGCGTCCTGCCGGGTCAGGCGCAGGGAGCGCTTGCGCTGATAGTCCCCCTGCTTCTGCTTCATCTCCAGCATGGCAAAGGGATCGCCGGGGTCATAGATCCGCAGCCGGAGCTTCCGCCGCAGGGACACCCCCTCGATCTTTTCCCAAAAGTCCCCCTCCTCCAGGGTGTCGAAGTAGAGGGAGCGGATCCGATAGCCCTGGCTGCCGTTGTGCTCGTCCTGGAGCAGGACCTGGTCCAGCCGGCCGGCCAGCCGCAGCAGGTCGGAAATGGTCATGAAATACTTTTTTTCCTGGCGAAATACTTCGTTCATTCCCATTCCCTCCCGGATGAAAAAAAGCTGCAGGCCATCCCCGCGCATCGGCGCGAAAATTGGCTTGCAGCTTGACAATCATAGCGGTCACCCACCGTAGACTCATAGCTTTGCGTCACCGCCTTTCAGCGGCTTTGCCCACACCTGGCAAGATATAACCACACCACTGTCGTAGCCGCAGCGGACGAGAGAAAAAAACAGGCCCGTCAAGAGGAGAAAACAGACGGGAAGCTGCCCTGCCCGGCAGGGGGACAGGCGCGCTGGCAAACGGGACGGCGCCCCGGCTCCTGCGGGGCAAAATACATCCTTTTGCTCCTTCTACTCTACTCTAATTTGTCGAAAAAGTCAACCACTTCTCCCGACAACGGGCAGATCCCCCCACAGGGATGGCCAGGCGCTCTCCGCCACGGCGCACCCCGGCAGGGCCGCGGACCCTGCGGATGCTCAGGAGGTCAGGGACAGGCTGTTCACGATCCCCTGGACCTGGTCACTCCAGACGGACATATAGGTCTGCCCGGTAAAATAGAGGTAGGCGGCATACATGGGATAGGTCTCGTTGCCCAGGTCCTTGCCGAAGTTCACCACCACCTCGCTGTGCCACCCCTGCCCGTCCCGGTAGACGATGGCCCGGGCGGGGTAGCCGGCCACGGTGAGTTCCAGGCTCTGATAGTCCTCCACGCCGGAGCGCTGGGCCTTTTCGTCAAACCCCGTCAGCCACTCGGTCACCCGCTCCTGGGTGCTGAGCTTGGTGATCCAGCCCTGGGTGCCGTCGGCGCTGTACAGGTCGGACAGGCCTGCCGGGTCCTGCTGGAACAGGGCGGTGGGATAGCGCACGGCGTACAGGTTGCCGTAACAGGTGAAGGTGGCATAGGCGGCGCTGGAGCTGTCGGTGTCCTGCTGGCCGTCGGCCCCCTCCTGGACGAAGGTATAGACCATGCCCATCATCTCCAGGGTGAGGGTGGACCCCTGGAGCTTGCCGGTGCCCACGGTCTGGCCGCCCACGGTCATGGTGAACTCCTGGCCGTTCAGGCGCCACTCGGCCTCGCTTTCCTCTTCGGAGAGGAAGGTGTCGGCCGTGCCGTCGGCGTTGAGCTGGAGCCATTTGCCGGAGGGGTTCATGGTCACGCTGTCCATGACGATGCCGGTGCATTGGTACCGCCCCAGGCAGGCGGGGTCCACCTGGGCGGTGGTGGAGTCCGTCCCGCCGCTGCAAGCGGCCAGGCCCAGGGCGCAGAGCAGGGACAGGAGCAAAAGAGGTAATGTTTTCATGCCATTCGCCTTTTTCTGTAAAGATGAGAATAGTATCATTTTACCCACCAGGACAGAGAATGTCCACTGATTTTTTTGCACAGGGGAGGACTTTTTCCCATCCGCCCCGCCCGCCGGCAGCTTCCCCCTTTGTCCGCCCTCGGGGGACGGAATATCCCCTTTTTCAGCCCGCCAGTCCGGCGGACGGAGATTGGGGGCGCAAGGATAGCGTTTCGTGGCAACCCTGTGGGAAACCCGTGGGAAAAATCTGCAAAACCCTTTGTCCCCCAACGCCTCCTCACGGAAGAAGGTTCTGATGGCTGGCGATGGCGTTACCACGCTGGCGAAGGGCGACCTGGTCGGCTTCGACGTTGCTTCCGATGACGTATATTCGACCAATGATGTTAAGATCTATGGTCACGTCAATAACGGTACCATGCAGGTCAGCAACAATGCGATCAAGGGCTTTGCTGGCGAGTATGAGGACGGCGCTCTGCTGACTTATTACAGCAGCAAGGCTGACCTGCTGAAGGAAACCAATCCTAAGTATGCGCCTGTAAGCGAAGATGTACAGGTGATCTACGTCGATGCTGAGAACGATACGATCGCTTCTGAGGTTGGCGTCGTACATGATGGTATCAGCAGCAAGGTCAACTTTGTTGCGGTATACGAGGACGACGATAATTCCAAGTCCGTCATCGCTATCTTTGTTGCGGATGACAGCAACATGGCTCAGTAATTTCTGAATCCCAGAATTACAAAGGATCCCTAAAGCATAGACTGTCGTTCGGCGGCGGGATCAACGAACAAAAACAAGCGATACCTGGCTCTTTTGAGCCAGGTATCGCTTGTTTTTCATAATAATATATAATCAGACGGAATAATGAGAAGATAACAATTCAGAAATAAAGCTGGACCCTTTCTTCAAATCACCTGCCGCGCCTCCTGCCCGCTTCCCACATGGCCCCCGGCGCCGGATGGCTGGGCCTTTGAAGCGGTGCGGTTCCGGTGCCGGGCCACTGGCCCGGCACCGCCCTGAGACAGCCCCTGCGGCCCCTATAAGAGCTCCCAGGCATCGACCGTG
>DXEA01000019.1 GCA_019115225.1 Candidatus Evtepia faecigallinarum | reverse complement strand
GGGACCAACTTCCATGAGATCTCTCCCCAAGAAGTGGAAGAAGTGATGCAGATGCTCAACAATAGACCCAGAAAGTGTCTCGACTTTTCCACGCCAGAAGAAGTGTTGCACTCCACTTGACAATTCACCCTGGAGAAAGCCCAAGCCCCCGCGGCAGCGGGCCCCCGGAGGGTGGCACCCTCCATCGGCCCCCCACCCGGTGGGGTCCGGGCCACCCACGTCACAAACGACTTCCTCCACCATACCGCCCCAAAAACGTAAACCAAAACAAATTAAACGGTTGACGTTTTATCCATCCTATGCTATCATAACCCCCAGCAAAACCCGGGGCACCGCCCCAAAAGGAGGACCTCCCATGCAGAGGGAAAAGACAAAAGACATGATCCTGTGCGCCATGTTCGTGGTGCTCATCGCCGCCGGGGCCTTTTTGAAAGTCCCCGTACCCGTGGTGCCCTTTACCCTGCAGTTTTTGTTCACCATGCTGGCCGGCCTGCTGCTGGGCCCCCGGCTGGGGACCCTGGCCGTGGCCGTGTATGTGCTGTTGGGTCTGGCGGGCTTTCCTGTTTTTGCCCAGGGGGGCGGACTGGGCTATGTGTTCCAGCCCACCTTTGGCTACCTCATCGGGTTTGTTCTGGGGACCTGGGTCACCGGGGTCATCGCCCGGCGGGGGACAGGCCTGCCGGGGCTCGGCCGCCTGCTGGGGGCCAACCTGGCCGGGCTGGCGGTGGTCTATCTGTGCGGGATGCTCTATTGCTGGGTGGTCACCAACTATTACTTGAATACCCCCATGGGGCTGTGGGCCCTGGTGCTGTACTGCTTCCTCCTGGCCGTGCCGGGGGATCTGTTCCTGTGCGTGGTAGGGGCCATGGCAGGCAGACGGCTGCTGCCCCTGGTGGGGATAAGAAGAGAAAGGGGAAATGGACGTGGTGCAAAGACTGGCGGACAAGGTCCTGGCGGGGGAGAAGCTGACCCGGCAGGAGGCGGAGAGGCTGTATCAGCAGCCCTTGGAACCTCTGTGCCGAAAGGCAAATGAGCTCCGGCAGCACTTCTGCGGGGACGGCTTTGACCTGTGTTCCATCGTCAACGCCAAGAGCGGCCGGTGCAGCGAAAACTGCCGCTTCTGTGCCCAGTCGGCCTGGTACCCCACCCGGATCGCCGTCTATCCCCTCAGGGACACGGAGGAACTGGTGGCCGAGGCCAAGCGCCAGGAGGCCCAGGGGATGCTGCGCTACTCCATCGTCACCGCCGGGAAAAAGGTGACCGGGGAGGAGCTGGACCAGATCTGCCGGGCGGCAGAGCGGATCTTGCGGGAGACCAACCTGTCCGTGTGCGCCTCCGTGGGCCTGCTGGGGGAGGCGGAGTATCGCCAGCTCAAGCAGGCGGGGGTGGACCGGGTCCACAACAACTTAGAGACCTCCCGGCAGCATTTCCCCCACATCTGTACCACCCATACCTTTGCAGACAAATGCGCCGCCATCCGGACGGCCCAGGCCGCGGGGCTGTCGGTGTGCAGCGGGGGGATTCTGGGCATGGGGGAGACGGCGGAGGACCGCATCGACCTGGCCTTCACCCTGGATGAACTGGGGGTGGACAGCGTGCCGGTGAACCTCCTCAACGGCATCCCCGGCACCCCTCTGGCCGCCCAGCCCCGGCTGCCGGAAGAGGAACTGCGGCGGACGGTGGCGGTGTGGCGCTTCCTGCTGCCCAAGGTCACCATACGATTGGCGGGAGGCCGGGGCCTGCTGGCGGACAGAGGGGAGGGCTGTTTCCGGGCGGGGGCCAACGGGGCCATTTCCGGGGACATGCTCACCACGGCAGGCATCAGCGGCCGGACCGACCGGCAGCTGGTGGAAAAACTGGGGTATAAAGTGAGGCGGGACCATGGCTAAAGCACTCTTTGTCACCGGCACCGGAACCGACGTGGGCAAGACCTATGTGACCGGCCTGCTGGTGAAGGCACTGACAGAGGCCGGCGAGAAAGCGGCTTATTACAAAGCCGCCATGAGCGGCAACCGGCGGACCCCTGACGGGGCCCTCCTCCCCGGCGACGGGGTCCAGGTAAAAACCATGGCGGGCATCGGCCAGCCGGTGGAAACCATGTGCCCCTACGTCTACGAGCCCCCCCTCTCCCCCCACCTGGCCGCCCGGCTGGCGGGGGAGGAGGTGGACCCGGACCGGGTGCGGCAGGGTTTTTCCGCCCTGGCAGAAAAGTATGACTACCTGACCATGGAGGGCTCCGGAGGCATCCTGTGCCCCATCACCGTCACCGAGGGGCGGGAGCTGTGGCTGGCGGATCTCATCCGGTACCTGGGCCTGGGCTGCCTGCTGGTGGCCGACGCGGGGCTGGGGACCTTAAACGCCATCGGCCTGACCGCCTTTTACCTCCGGAAAACGGGCATCTCCCTGCGGGGAATGATCCTCAACCGCTATGACCCGGAAAACCTGATGCACCGGGACAACCGGCAGCTGTGCCAGCAGATGACCGGGGTGCCGGTGGTGGCCTGCGTGGGGGAGGGGGACACCCGTTTGACCCTCTCCCCGGAGATTTTGAAAGGACTGTATACGGAAGGAGGGAAGTCCCATGCTGTGGTATCCCTATGAGCAGATGAAAACCATGGCACCCCCCTATGAGATCGTGGACGCCCAGGGGGTGTACCTGTACACAAAGGACCAAAAGCTCATCGACTCGGTCTCCTCCTGGTGGAGTGTCATCCACGGCTACAAGCACCCGGCGCTGAACCAGGCCATTGTGGACCAGGTGGGAAAGTTCTCCCATGTGATGCTGGGGGGCCTCAGCCACGCCCCCGCCCGGGAGCTGGCGGACAAGCTGGCCGCCTGGCTGCCCGGGGACCTGGACTGCTGCTTCTTCTCCGACTCGGGCAGCGTGGCGGTGGAGGTGGCCCTGAAAATGGCCCTGCAATACTACCTGAACCAGGGCCAGACCGGCCGCACGGACATCCTGGCCCTGGAGCACGCCTATCACGGGGACACCTTCAAGACCATGGAGGTGGGGGACGACCCGGACTACCACTTCGTCCTCCAGGCCTACGGTCCCAACCCCCACGTCCACCACATCCCCACGGAGATCCCTGCCCTGGAGGAAGCCTTCCGGCAGCACCACAAAACCCTCAGCTGCCTGATCGTGGAACCCCTTCTCCAAGGGGCCGGGGGGATGCGGATGTACGACATTTCCTTCCTCCAACGGGCAAGGGAGCTGTGCGACCGGTATGGGGTCCTGCTGATCTTTGACGAGGTGGCCACGGGCTTTGGCCGCACGGGCCACCGGTTTGTGGCCGACCTGGTCCAGCCGGACATTCTGGTGCTGGGCAAGGCCCTCACCGGGGGTTACCTGGGCCACGCGGCCACGGTGGCCAGCCGGAAGGTCTTTGCCGCCTTCTACGACGACAACCCCGGCCACGCCCTCATGCACGGCCCCACCTTCATGGGCAACGCCCTGGCCTGCCGGGTGGCCCTGGCCTCCATCCGCCTGTTTGAGGAGGGGAACTATCTGGAGAAAATCCGCACCATCGAGGCCATCACCCGCCGGGAACTGGGGGACTTTACCCACCCCCAGGTGAAGGAGGTCCGCATCCTGGGCGGCTGCGTGTGCATCGAAGTGAAGGACCCCGCCGTGCTGGCGGGCTACCAGGCCTTTGCCTATGAGCGGGGGGTGTTCAGCCGGCCTTTCCTGAACTACCTCTACGCCATGGTGCCCTATGTGATCCAGGAGGAAGAGCTGGTGAAGGTGCTGGAGACCATGAAACTTTGGTTTGACCGTGACTAACGTCAGGGTGAACCCAAACAAAACGCCGCGGGGCTGTTTCAGAGGGGACAGACCGGCGGCTTTTTGTCAGAACCCTGTCGAAAAGAGACTTGATTACAGTTTTTCCGTCGAAGAGGGGATAGAATGACACCATCAGAACACCGCATGGAAAGGGGGAGCAGTGATGGGACTGTTCGATTTTTTCAGTCGGCCCAGCCTCCAGGAGGGCCTGGACCGCTGCAAGGCCGACCCCAAGGGGATTTTGGTGGATGTGCGCACCCCGGAGGAATATGAAGAGGGGCACATCCCCGGCAGCCGGAACCTGCCCCTGGATGAGCTGATTCGGGCCCGGAATATGCCCGACCGGAACGCATCCCTGTATGTCTACTGCCACAGCGGCGCCCGCAGCCGGCAGGCGGCGGCCCTGCTCAAGCGGATGGGATATCCCAACGTCAACAACATCGGCGGCCTGATGGGCTACCGGGGCACCATAGAAGGAGGAAGAAAATGAAAGTTGTCATCATTGGCGGCGTGGCCGGCGGGGCCACGGCGGCCGCCCGCATCCGGCGGCTGGACGAGCAGGCGGAGATCGTGGTGCTGGAGCGCTCGGGCTTTGTCTCCTATGCCAACTGCGGCCTGCCCTACTACATCGGCGGGGTCATCCAGGACCAGGGGGAGCTCACCCTCCAGACCCCGGAGAGCTTTTGGGACCGCTTCCGCATCGACGTGCGGGTGGGCCACGAGGCCACGGCCATCGACCCCGAGGCCAAGACGGTGACGGGGAGAAACCTGGCCACGGGCGAGACCTTTACCGAGCACTATGATAAGCTCCTCCTCTCCCCGGGAGCAAAGCCCCTGGCGCCCCCGCTGCCCGGTCTGGACAGCGACCTCCTTTTCACCCTGCGCACCGTGGAGGACACCCTGGCCATCCGCGCCTTCGTGGAGGAGCACAAGCCCCGGCGGGCGGTCATGGCCGGGGGCGGTTTCATCAGCCTGGAGGTGGCGGAAAACCTGGCCGAGATGGGGCTGGAGGTCACCGTCATCCAGCGCCTGCCCCACCTGATGCCCCCCCTGGACTACGACATGGCCAGCTTTGTCCACAACCACATGCGGGCCAAGGGGGTCAACGTCCTGCTGGACACCGCCGTGACCGGCTTTGTCCAGGAGGGGGACACCATCACCACCACCGTGGAGGGGGGCGAGCCCATCCCTGCCGACTTCGCGATCCTGGCCGTGGGCGTGGCCCCGGAGACCACGTTGGCCAAAGAGGCCGGCCTGGCCCTGGGCCAGCGGGGGAGCATCGCCGTCAACGACCGCATGGAGACCTCCCACCCGGACATCTACGCCGTGGGGGACGCGGTGGAGATTACCCACCTGGTGACGGGCGAAAAGGCCCTCATCGCCCTGGCCGGCCCCGCCAACAAGCAGGGGCGGATCGCGGCGGACAACATCTGCGGGGGCGACAGCCGGTACAAGGGCTCCCAGGGCTCGTCGGTGCTGAAGATCTTCGACCTGACCGTGGCTGCCACGGGCCTCAACGAGGGGGCGGCCCGGGCGGCGGGGCTGGACTATGAGGCCGTTATCCTCTCCCCCTCCTCCCACGCCGGCTACTACCCCGGCGGCACCGTGATGACCATGAAGGTGCTGTATGAAAAGAAGACCCTGCGCATCCTGGGGGCCCAGATCGTGGGCTGCGACGGGGTGGACAAGCGCATCGACGTGCTGGCCACCGCCATGCAGGGGGGCCTGACCGTCACCGCCCTGAAGGAGCTGGACCTGGCCTACGCGCCCCCCTTCTCCTCGGCCAAGGACCCGGTGAACATGGCCGGCTTTATGGCGGAGAACCTGGAGGCGGGGCTGGTCAGGCAGTTCACCTGGCAGCAGGTGGACGGCCTGCCCCGGGACGGCTCTGCCAACCTGGTGGACACCCGCACCCCGGAGGAGGTGGCCGACGGGGCCGTGGCGGGCTTTGTGAACATCCCCATCGACCAGCTGCGCCGGCGGCTGGGGGAACTGGACAGAGACAAGCCCGTCTACCTGGTCTGCCAGAGCGGCCTGCGCAGCTACCTGGCCTGCCGGATCCTCGGCCAGCTGGGCTACACCTGCAGCCATCTGGCGGGGGGCTATCGCTTCTACGGCAGCGTGGTGCTGGACCGCCAGGCCAGCCGCCAGGCCTTTCCCTGCGGTATGGAGAAATAAAACAGAAAAATAAATCTGATGTTTGTTGTGGGAAGCAGCATCCAGCAAAGAGAAGGACCGGACGGCCGCAGGGCTGTCCGGCCCTTTTGCGCCGCCCGCCGGTTTCCCGCGAGAGGAGGGGAAGGAGGCCCCAGGGTGCCGGTTTTTGTTTTTTACTTTTTTAAGATTGCCTTTGGCGGACCGAGGACTACAATAGGGGTCACCTGGAAAACGAAGGGAGGAGGTAGGATTGGATGAGATCCAAACGGTACTCCAGGAGAAGCTGCAAAACCCCACGGTCTTTGAGATTCCCCTCTTTGGCGGCATCCCGGTGCCCCAGTCGGCGGTAGTCAGCTGGGGGATCATCCTGCTGCTGACCGTGCTGGCCATCTGGCTGACCCACGACCTGAAGGTGAAAAACCCCGGCCGGCGGCAGATGGTGGCGGAGATGTTCGTGGGTCTGATCAACAACTTCTGCCGGGAGATTTTGGGGGAGAAGCACTGGCGTACCTTTGCTCCTTACCTGGGCACTGTGGGGCTGTACCTGCTGCTGGCCAACCTGGCCGGGCTGGTAGGCGTGGCGCCGCCCACCAAGGACCTGAACGTCACAGCGGGCCTGGCCATCATGAGCCTCATCCTCATCTATGGCTCTCAGTTCCGCTACAACGGCCTGGTCAACGGCCTGAAGAAGTACGCCCGGCCTTCGGCCATCATCACACCCCTGAACGTCTTGGAAATGGGTATCCGGCCCCTGGCCCTGTGCATGCGTCTGTTCGGCAACATCCTGGGCGCCTTCATCATCATGGAGCTGATCAAGGCCGTGGCCCCGGCGGTGATCCCTGTGGCCTTCAGCCTGTACTTCGACATCTTCGACGGGGTGCTGCAGGCGGTGGTCTTTGTGTTCCTGACCACCCTGTTCCTGTCGGAATCTCTGGAACCCTTGGAGTAAACCACCTTTTTCCACACTGGATATTATGATTTTTGAAGGAGGACAATGATTATGGATCTGGCAATTCTTGGCGCGGGCATCGCGGTACTCACCGGCATCGGGGCCGGTATCGGCATCGGCATCGCCACGGGGAAATCCTCCGAGGCCATCGCCCGTCAGCCGGAGCAGGCGGGCAAGATCAGCCGCAACATGCTCCTGGGCTGCGCCATGGCAGAAGGTACTGCCATCTTTGGCCTGCTGGTGAGCATCCTGCTTATCTTCATGAAGTGATCGGGGGCGTGAGCGGTGGTTCTGAATCTGAACTGGGAGATCATCTGGGTCTTTGTGGACCTGCTGATCCTGCTGCTGCTGATGAAGAAGTTCCTCTTCGGCCGGGTGACCAAGCTCCTGGATGAGCGGGCCAAAGGGGTGACGGAGACCATCGAGCAGGCCGAGAGCCAGCTGGCCCAGGCCCAGCAGCAGAAGCAGGAGTATACCCAGCAGCTGGCCCAGGCCCGCAGCGAGGCCGCCGGCATCCTGGACCAGGCCCGCAAGCAGGCGGAGCTGGCCTACAGCCGGCGCATGGAAGAGGCGGAGCAGGATGTCCAGCGGCGCAACGACCAGGCCGCCCGCCAGCGTCAGGCGGACCGGGAGGCCATGCTGGCCGAGGCCCGGCAGCAGGTGGCGGGGCTGGTGCTGCTGACCACCGCCAAGGTGTCCCAAAAGACCCTGGACGCCGAGACGGACCGGGCCATGCTGGACGCCCTGCTGGAAGAGGTGGGTGACGGGACATGAGCACCACGGCGCACCGCTACGCAGCGGCTCTGTACGGCGCGGGCTGTCCCGGCCAGACCTTATATGACTCGGCAGACTACCTGACCGGCACCCCGGCCCTGTGGCAGGCCCTGTGCAGCCCGGCGGTGTCGGCAGGGGAAAAACAGGCCGTGCTGGCCCGCCTGCCGGACTTTCCCAAAGAGGAACGGCTGAAACGCTTCTATGACCTGCTGGCCCAAAAGGGCCGCTTCCCCCTGCTGCCCCAGATCACGGCAGCCTACCGCCAGCTGGAGCGGCAGGCGGCAGGGGAGGGCCTGTGCCGCCTGCGCTGCGCCCGGGACCCGGGGGACGAGGCCCTGGGCCGGCTGGCCAAGGGCCTGTGCAGCCGGTACGGCTACCGGGCCCTGACCTTTGAACTGGAAGAAGACCCGCAGCTGCTGGGCGGTTTCGTCCTGGAGATCGACGGGGTAACCTATGACAAGAGTGTACGCGGGCAGCTGCATGCCCTGGAGCAGCGGCTGCGGGAGGGGGGAACATCGTGAACCATTCGGAGGAGATCATCTCCATCCTTCGCCAGGAGATCGCCCAGTATGACGACCGCACCCGCCGCAGTGAGAACGGCACGGTGCTGGAGATCGGCGACGGCATCGCCACCGTCTACGGCCTGGACCGGGCGGTGTACGGCGAGATGGTGGAATTTGAGACCGGGGCCCGGGGCATCGTCCTCAATCTGACCCGGGACAGCGTGGGTGTGGTGCTGCTGGGCAGCCAGGAGGGCCTGCATGAGGGCTCCTGGGTCAAGCGCACCGGCCGCCCGGCAGACGTGGGCGTGGGCGACGGCCTCATCGGCCGCACCGTCAACGCCCTGGGGGACCCCATCGACGGCCTGGGTCCCATTCAGACCAAGGAGACCCGGCCCATCGAGCACGAGGCCCCCGGCGTGGTCACCCGCCAGCCGGTGGACCAGCCGCTGCAGACGGGCATCCTGGCCATCGACGCCATGGTGCCCATCGGCCGGGGCCAGCGGGAGCTCATCATCGGCGACCGCCAGACGGGCAAGACCGCCATCGCCGTGGACACCATCCTCAACCAGAAGGGGGAGGATGTGATCTGCATCTATGTGGCCATCGGCCAAAAGGCCTCCACCGTGGCCAAGCTCCGGCAAACCCTGGAGCGCTACGGGGCCCTGGACTACAGCATCATCGTCTCGGCCACGGCGGCAGACAGCGCCCCCCAGCAGTACATCGCCCCCTATGTGGGCGCGGCCATCGGGGAGTACTTTATGGACCAGGGCAAGGATGTGCTCATCGTCTACGACGACCTGTCCAAGCACGCTGTGGCTTACCGCACCCTCTCCCTCCTCCTGCGCCGGTCCCCCGGGCGGGAGGCCTATCCCGGCGACGTGTTCTATCTCCACTCCCGGCTGCTGGAGCGGGCCTGCCGGCTGACCAAGGAGTACGGCGGGGGGTCCATGACCGCCCTGCCCATCATCGAGACCCTGGCCGGGGACGTGGCGGCCTACATCCCCACCAACGTCATCTCCATCACCGACGGCCAGATCTATCTGGAAAACGACCTCTTCTTCTCCGGCCAGCGGCCGGCGGTGAATGTGGGCCTGTCGGTCTCCCGGGTGGGGGGCTCGGCCCAGACCAAGGCGGTGAAAAAGACCGCCGGTACCCTGCGCATCGACCTGGCCCGGTTCCGGGAGCTGGAGGTCTTTACCCAGTTCAGCTCCGATCTGGACAAGGAGACCCGCCAGGCCCTGGACCATGGCAAGTGCCTGATGGAGATCCTCAAGCAGCCCCTCCACCAGCCCATGCCCGTCTGGAAGCAGGCGGTCATCCTGTATGTGGCCACCAACGGCCTGCTGGACGATGTGCCCCTGGGCAAGGTGCGCGCCTTCGTGGAGGAGTTTGCCGACAGCCTGTACCGGGAGCAGCGGGCCCTGACCGACGAGATCCAGACCACCGGCACCCTGCCGGGGGCGGTGGCCGAGCAGCTGCGCACCGCCCTGGAGACCTATAAAAAGCAGGTGAGTCCGTCATGGCAGGCATAAAGGAGATCCGCACCCGCATCGACAGCGTCCAGCAGACCCTGAAGATCACCAACGCCATGTACCTCATCTCCTCGTCCAAGATGCGCAAGGCCCGGCAGCAGTTCAACGTGGTGCGCCCCTTTTTCCAAAAAGTCACCGAGACCATCTCGGACATCCTGCACCACTCGCCCACCATGGACCACATCTATTTCGACAAGCGCCCCAATGTGCCCGAGCACACCGTGGGCTATGTGGTCATCACCGGCGACAAGGGGCTGGCAGGGGCCTATAACCACAACGTGCTGCGCCTGACCGAGGAGCGGATTGCCGCGGCCTCCCGGCCCATGCTCTTCCTCATCGGCCAGGTGGGCCGGAGCTATTTTGCCCAGCGGGGGGTGGCGGCGGACGGGGAGTTCCTCTACACCGCCCAGGACCCCACCTATTCCCGGGCAGAGGAGATCTGCGACACCCTCATCGACCTCTTCCGCCAGGGCACCCTGGATGAGGTCTATGTGGTCTATACCGACATGATCACCCCCATGCGCCTGGAGACCAAGGTCCAGCAGCTGCTGCCCCTGGACCCGGACACCTTCGCTTGGCAGCCCCGCCCCGGTGAGGAGGGGGTGAGCCAGCAGAAGGTCACCTATGTGCCCGACGAGTGCCAGGTGCTGGACCACCTGGTGCCCGACTATGTCAAGGGCGTGCTGTACGGGGCTCTGGTGGAGTCCTTCTGCTCAGAGCAGAACGCCCGCATGATGGCCATGGACTCGGCCAGCACCAACGCCAGGGAGATGCTCAAATCCCTCTCCCTGTGGTACAACCGGGTGCGCCAGGCGGCCATCACCCAAGAGATCACCGAGATCGTCGGCGGCACCCAGCAGCAGGAGCAGGAGGTGCCGCAGGCGCCCCGCCGGACCCTGAGGCGGACCGTCCGCTTCCTGGCCGACGGCAGCCGGGAAGAACAAGGGAGGAATGGACAATGCAACTGAAAGGAACTGTGGCCCAGGTTCTGGGCCCGGTGGTGGACGTGGCCTTCCCGGAAGGCACCCTGCCCCAGATCAACGAGGCCCTCACCGTGGAGCTGGACGGCAAGACCCAGGTGATGGAGGCCGCCCAGCATGTGGGGGGCTCCACCGTGCGCTGCATCATGCTCTCCCCCAGTGAGGGCCTGGGCCGGGGGGTGGAGGTCACCGCCACCGGCCACACCATCCAGACCCCGGTGGGGGAGGGGGTGCTGGGCCGGATGTTCAACGTCCTGGGCCAGCCCATCGACGGCAAAGAGGAAGTCCAGGCCCAGGAGGCCTGGTCCATCCACCGCCAGCCCCCCGCCTTCTCCCAGCAAAGCCCCACCACAGAGCTGCTGGAGACGGGCATCAAGGTCATTGACCTGCTGGCCCCCTACGCCAAGGGGGGCAAGATCGGCCTCTTCGGCGGCGCCGGCGTGGGCAAGACGGTGCTCATCCAGGAGCTCATCCGCAACATCGCCACCGAGCACGGGGGCTATTCCATCTTCACCGGCGTGGGGGAGCGCACCCGGGAGGGCAACGACCTGTGGCGGGAGATGGGAGACTCCGGGGTGCTGAGCAAGACCGCCCTGGTCTTTGGCCAGATGAACGAGCCCCCCGGGGCCCGGATGCGGGTGGCCCTGACGGGCCTGACCATGGCCGAATACTTCCGGGACCGGCAGAAGCAGAACGTGCTGCTGTTCATCGACAACATCTTCCGTTACGTCCAGGCAGGCTCTGAGGTCTCCGCCCTCATGGGCCGCATGCCCTCCGCCGTGGGCTACCAGCCCACCCTGGCCCAGGAGATGGGCGCCCTCCAGGAGCGCATCACCTCCACCCAGAACGGGGCCATCACCTCCGTCCAGGCGGTCTATGTCCCCGCCGACGACCTGACCGACCCCGCCCCGGCCACCACCTTTGCCCACCTGGACGCCACCACGGTGCTTTCGAGAAAGATCGTGGAGCAGGGCATCTATCCGGCCGTGGACCCCTTGGAGTCCACCTCCCGCATCCTGGAGCCCGAAGTGGTGGGCCAGCGGCACTATGCCGTGGCCCGGGGGGCCCAGGAGCTGCTGCAGCGCTACCGGGAGCTCCAGGACATCATCGCCATCTTAGGCATGGAGGAGCTGAGCGCCGAGGACCGCAAGACCGTGGACCGGGCCCGGCGGATGCAGCAGTATTTCTCCCAGCCCTTCTTCGTGGCCGAGACCTTCACCGGCCTGGAGGGCCGCTATGTGCCCCTGGCCGAGACCATCAAGGGCTTTGAGGCCCTGCTGGGGGGCGACCTGGACAAGTATCCCGAGTCCGCCTTTGCCATGGTGGGCACGGTGGATGAGATCCGGGAAAAAGCCCGGGCACAGGGAGTGGTGTGATGGACAGCGTCTTTCGGTTAGAGATCATCACCCCGGAAAAGGAGTTTTTCAAGGGGGAGACGGACAGCCTCATCATGCCCGCCCTGGACGGGGAGTACGGCGTGCGGGCAGGCCACGAGCCGGTGGTCACCGCCCTGGAGCCCGGAACGGTCCGCTACCACACCCAGGAGGGGTGGCAGGAGGTGGTGGTCAGCCAGGGCTTTGCAGAGGTGATGCCCGACTACGCCATCCTGCTGGTCTCCGCCGCCGAGCGGCCGGGGGAGATCGACAAGCTCCGGGCCCAGCGGGCCAGGGAACGGGCAGAGGAGGAGCTGCGCCAGAAGCAGAGCATTCAGGAATACCACCGCTCCAAGGCGGCCCTGGCCCGTGCCATGGCCCGGCTGAAAGGGGCCTCCGGCGGCCCCACCGGCCTGTAACAAGGAAACAGAAAAAGCACCCTGTGGAGAGATCCACAGGGTGCTTTTTTGCAGACGGTCAGAGAAACAGGGAGAGGGCGCAGTAAACCAGCAGCAGCGCCATGATGGTGTTGACCACCCTGGCGTGGCGGGAGAAGAGCCAGCGGAAGAGGGAGCCAAAGGCCGACCAGCACAGGGTGAAGAGAAAGCCGATGAAGGCCAGCAGCAGGGCAAAGGCCAGCAGGACCAGGGGCTGGCTGTGGTAGTAGGGGAGGATGTAGGCCTCCATGGACAGGATGCAGTAGAGGTAGATCTTGGGGTTTATGAACTGGAGCACCAGCCCGGCGGCAAAGCCCCCCTGGGTGTGTCCCTCGGCCAGCTCCCCCCGGCTGCGGAAGGTCTGCCAGGCCAGCCAGAGCATGTAGGCCGCCCCCACCAGGAGCATGGGGACCTTGATTCTGGGGATCATGGCCGAGAGCAGGCCGCAGAAGAGGGTGCACAGGACCATCACCATGGCAAACCCCGCCAGGATGCCCAAATTGAAGGGGAGAGCCCCCCGAAAGCCCTTCCGGCTGCCGTTGGCCATGGACAGCAGGTTGTTGGGGCCGGGGGTGACGGCGGTGACCACTGCGTAGGTGAGAAAGGATGCCCAGGGAAACATGGTTGACGACGCCCCTTTCGCGTGATAGGATATTGGCGAAATATCCGGGATATTGGATTTATTATAGTATACTATTCGTCCAATATCTTGTCAAGTGATAAGGAGGTATGGGGGATGGATGTGACGAAAGTGGTGGCGGAGAACGCCCGGAGCATCCGGGAGGGCAAAAAGCTCACCCTGGACGGGGCGGCGGCCCTGACGGGGGTCTCCCGGAGTATGCTGGCCCAGATCGAAAAGGGGGAGGTCAACCCCACCATCTCCGTGCTGTGGAAGATGGCCAACGGCTACAAGGTCTCCTTCACCACCCTGGTGGAGCCCCAGGGGCCGGGGGCCAGCCTGCTGCGCCGGGGAGAGCCCTTGGTGGAGGACGAGGGACGGTATTGGAACTATCCCGTCTTTGCCTTCGATGAGAAGAAACTCTTTGAGACCTACCGCATCCTCATCCGCCCCGGGGGGAACCTGACCGCCCAGCCCCACCTGCGGGGGGCGGAGGAATATCTGACGGTCTTTCAGGGACAGGTGGAGGTGACGGTGGCCGGGGAGGTCTTTCTCCTGGAGGAGGGGGATTCCCTCCGCTTCCGGGCGGACGTGGTCCACGGCTATCGCAACCGGGGCCGGGAGGAGGCCGCCCTGAGTATGCTCATCTATTATAACGGCGCCCAGCGCCTATAAAGGAGACAGCACCGGGGGACCATTCGTGGTCCTCCGGTGCTGTCTATGGGAGGTTGGGAGGGGGGTGCTGCCTCTGCTGCCGGGGCTGTCGTGCTCAGCGGCCGTTTTCCACCTCCCAGCTGCGGATGGCGCCGCTGTAGCCGTCCACGCTGAACTCGTATTTGGTGCCGTTGTAGTAGATGGTGCCCTCATACTCCAGGCGGCCATCGTCCCGGTCTGTCTCGAACTCGTAGATGTCGCTGGTGGTGGCGCCGGGGACCTCGGCCAGGACGATCTCTTTCGCCCGGTCGGCGGTGATGGTCTGGGAACCGGTGCCGGTGCCGCCGCTGTAGCCCTCTGCGTCGTAGTCGTAGGAGAGGACCTCGCCGGTGGCGGCGTCGATCTCGTAGTCATACTCCGTGTAGTCGGTGGTGTAGAACTCCACGTCGTAGACCTGGCGGCCGTCGTCCCGGTCCAGCTTGCACTGGATAAAGGTCACCTGATCCTGGCTCAGGCCGGCGTGCTCCAGGGCGATCTCTTTGGCCTCGGCCTCGTCCACGGCGGTGGTGCCGGATGTGGTGCCGGCGGTATTGGTGCCGGCGGTGTTGGTGGTGCCGGCGTCGCCCTGGCTGCTGCTGATGACCACGCCGGTGACGGCGTCGATGTCGTATTCATAGCTCTGGCCGTTGGCGGTGAAGTCCACCTCGTAGTAATCGGTGCCGTTGCGGCTGTCCAGGTCCGTGGAGGAGAAGGTCGCGGCCCCCTCGGCGATGCCGGCGGCATCCAGGGCGATGGCCTTGGCGGCGTCTGCGCCGATATACCCGGCCTGGGTGGTCTGCTGTCCGCAGCCGGTGAGGGCCAGGCCCAGGGCGGCGGCGGCGACGAAGGTCAAAATTGCGTTGCGTTTCATTTTGTGTTGCCTCCTTTCCTGTTCTGGTGTGATCTTACCAGGGAAACATGAAATGAACATGAAATTGGTGGGGAATTCAAAAAAATTTTTTCAGAAGGTTTGCCGGCTCATCTCTCCGGCTCCCGGTGGGGCAGGTGGAGGGTGAAGGCGCTGCCCCAGGCGGGGTCGCTCTCCAGGGTCATGTATCCCCCGTGGGCCTGGGCGATCTTTTGGACCATGGACAGGCCCAACCCTGCGCCGCTCTTCTCCCCCCGGGCGGGGTCCACCTGATAAAAGCGCTGCCACACCTTTTCCTGCTCGGCAGGGGGGATGCCCTTGCCGTCGTCCCGGACGGTGAGCAGGACCTCCCCGGGCCCGGTGCCCAGGCTCACCCAGACGTGGCCGCCGGGCTTGCCGTACTTGAAGCCGTTGTCGATGAGGTTCTGCAGCAGCCGGGTGATGAGGGCCTTGTCCGCCCAGGCCAGGAGGGGGCCGCCGGCCTCCAGGACCAGGCCATCGGCGGGCCAGGGGCCCTCGGCGCAGACGGTGCGGACCAGGTCGGTCAGGTCGATTTTTTCCCGGCGGGCGGTCTCGGTGCCCTGGTCCAGGCGGGTGATGCTCAATAGCTGGCCGATGAGCTGGGACATCTTGTCCGCCTGGCGGTGGATCATGGCGATGGTCTCCCGCTGCTCCTCGGGGGTCTCGCCGTACTTTTCCGCATACTCGCAGGCGCTCTTGATGACCGAGACGGGGGTGCGCAGCTCGTGGGAGGCGTCGGCGGTAAACTGGGTCTCGGCCTCGAAGGAGCGCTCCAGCCGGGCAAACATCTGGTTGAAGGTGGAGGCCAGGCGGGTGAACTCGTTGCTCCCCGGGGGGACGGTCACCCGGGCGGAGAGGTCCGAGGCCTGGCTGATGGCGTCGGCGGTGGCGGTGATGTCCTCCAGGGGGCGGAAGGCCCGGCGGGCGATCCAATAGCCCCCCACCGCCGCCAGCAGCAGGAAGAGGGGGAGGGTGACCACCGCCACCCACAGCAGGGCTGGCATGGACTGGGCCCGGTCGGGGGCTTCCAACAGACCCCGGACCCACAGGCCCCCCTCCCAGCCCACGGGGAGCCAGAAGTCTAAGACGTAATACTGGCTGCTGCCGGTGTGCACCAGCCGGGTCAGGCCGTTTTCAAAGGGCTCCTGGGCGGTGAAGGCCACGGGGACCTGGCCGGCCAGGAGGGCCTCGTTCTGGCTGTAGATGAGGGTGTATACCCCGTTCTGGTAGAACTGAAAGGTTTCGCCCAGCGCCAGGGAGCCCTCGCTCATGCTCACCTGGCTCAGGTTGGTGCGCAGGGTCTGGTCCAGCTGCTCCATGGCGTTTTGGGAATAGACCGAACCGCTGATGGCCAGCAGGAAGGCAACGATGAGCCCGGCCATCAGGCCCATGAGGAGCAGATACCAGACGGTGATCTTGATTTTGATGCTGAGTTTCTTCACCGGGTCCCTCCTTTATCCTCTGCCGTCGGGCTCGCGGATGACCCAGCCCACCCCGCGGACGGTGTGGATGAGCTTATCCTGTCCGTCGCCGTCGATCTTTTTCCGCAGGCGGCTGAGATAGCCGTCCACGTTGTTGGAGCTGCCGGCGTAGTCGTAGTTCCAGATCTGGTCCTCGATCTGCTCCCGGGACAGCACGGTCTCCTTGTTGCGCATGAGGTATTCCAGAATGGAGAACTCCTTGGGCAGCAGGGGGATCTCCTCCCCGCCCCGGAGGGCCAGCCGGCGCTGGGTGTCCAGCACCAGGTCCCCCACGGTCAGGCGGTTGGTGTGCAGGCCCACCCGCTTGCGGGTCATGGCCCGGATGCGGGCCAGCAGCTCGTCAAAGTCAAAGGGCTTGACCAGATAGTCATCGCCCCCCAGGTCCAGGCCCTTCACCCGGTCGGCCACACTGTCCCGGGCGGTGAGGAAGAGGACGGGGGTGTCGTCCCCCTTGTCCCGCAGCTCCTTGACCAGGGTGTAGCCGTCCTTTTTGGGCAGCATCACATCCAGCAGGATGCCGTCATACTCCGCCCCCAGCAGATGGGCCTGGGCGTCCTCGCCGTCAAAGCAGCCATCCACGGTGTAGCCCGCCTTGGTCAGAACCTTTCGCAGCAGCAGGTTCAGGTCGCTCTCATCTTCCACCACTAAGATCCGCATGGTCTGCCCTCTCCTTCCCGGTATGACAATATAAGGTATTATAGCATGGTTTTCCCAATCCCGCCAGGGGGATGAAAAAAGCACAGGGGTTGTTCTGTGTTTCCGATATTGAGAGGGTATCCAGAGTTTCCTGGCTTTTTTCGCCCATGGCAGGCAAATGTTAACTCTTGTTGCTTGTTTCAGCGGTGGTTTCTTCTTATACTTGGAATGTACCGGCAAAGGGGGGACCGAAATGATCGGTGAAAAGATAAGGCATTTCCGTAAGGCAAAAGGGATTCGCCAAGAGGAACTGGCCGTGAAACTGAATGTAGTAAGGCAGACCGTTTCAAAATGGGAAAATGGCCTGTCCGTACCAGATGCCGATGTCCTTGTACAGATAGCTGAAATACTTGGCGTGTCTGTCGGGCAGCTGCTGGACGTTGAAACGGATGATGCCATGGCTGCTGATTTGGCGGAGGAATTGTCGAGAGCAAATGCACAGCTTGCCAAGCGGCAGCAGAGAGAAAAACTGCTGCTGCAGGCAAACAAAAAAAGAGGGCTGATTTTAGCGATTTCTTTTCTGGCTATGCTGATCGCACTGATGGTCCGGAATGAAGCAGTGTCCATCCTTTTGACAGGGTTATGTATGTTTGCGGCGGCGCTCATTTTATACCGTAATTTGGCGTTGCTCACCAGGGTTACAACCGATGATTTCCGCATGGGTGTTCTGCGTGCCGCCACGGTTTTCGATATAGGTGTCCTGCTGATAGGGATTGTTGCAGCTGTTTTGATTGCGCTGG
>DXEA01000160.1 GCA_019115225.1 Candidatus Evtepia faecigallinarum | reverse complement strand
CATCGGCGAGCCCGGCGTGGGCAAGACCGCCATCGCCGAGGGCTTAGCCCAGCGGATCGTCAAGGGGGACGTGCCCGCCTCCCTGAAGGACAAGACCATCTTTGCCCTGGACATGGGCTCCCTGGTGGCCGGTGCCAAGTACCGGGGGGAGTTTGAGGAGCGGCTGAAGGCCGTGCTCAACGAGGTGAAGAAGTCCGAAGGGGGCATTATTCTCTTCATCGACGAGCTGCACACCATCGTGGGGGCCGGCAAGACCGAGGGGGCCATGGACGCCGGCAACCTCTTAAAGCCCATGCTGGCCCGGGGGGAGCTGCACTGCATCGGCGCCACCACCTTAAACGAGTACCGGCAGTACATTGAAAAGGACGCCGCCCTGGAGCGGCGCTTCCAGCCCGTCATGGTGAACGAGCCCACGGTGGAGGACACCATTGCCATCCTCCGTGGCCTGAAGGAGCGGTATGAGGTCTTTCACGGCGTGAAGATCCAGGACGGGGCCATCATCGCCGCCGCCACCCTCTCCAACCGCTACATCACCGACCGTTTCCTGCCCGACAAGGCCATCGACCTCATCGACGAGGCCTGCGCCCTCATCCGCACGGAGATCGACTCCATGCCCACGGAGCTGGACGTGATCCAGCGGAAGATCATCCAGCATGAGATTGAAGAGGCCGCCCTGAAAAAGGAGACCGACCAGCTCTCCCAGGAGCATCTGGCGGAAATCCAAAAAGAGCTCTCCGACATGCGGGAGGAGTTCAAGGCCAAAAAGGCCCAGTGGGACAACGAGAAGGACGCCATCGGCAAGGTCCAGCAGCTGCGGGCCGACCTGGAAGAGGCCAACGCCCAGCTGGAGAAGGCCCAGCGGGAGTATGACCTGAACCGTGCCGCCGAGCTGCAATACGGCAAAATCCCCTCCCTGCGCAAGGCCCTGGAGGAGGAGGAGCGGGTGGCCGCCGACGGCAAGGCCCGGTCTCTCCTGCGGGACAAGGTCACCGAAGAGGAGATCGCCCGGATCATCGAGCGCTGGACGGGCATCCCCGTGGCCAAGCTCATGGAGGGGGAGCGGGAAAAGCTTCTCCACTTAGAGGACATCCTCCACCAGCGGGTGGTGGGCCAGGACGAGGCCGTGCGCCTGGTCTCGGAAGCCATCCTCCGCAGCCGGGCGGGCATCGCCGACCCGGATAAGCCCATCGGCTCCTTCCTCTTCTTAGGCCCCACAGGCGTGGGCAAGACGGAGCTGGCCAAGACCCTGGCCGAGGCCCTCTTCGACAGCGAGAAGAATCTGGTGCGCATCGACATGTCCGAGTACATGGAGAAGTTCTCCGTCTCCCGGCTCATCGGCGCCCCTCCCGGCTACGTGGGCTATGAGGAGGGCGGCCAGCTGACCGAGGCCGTCCGCCGCCACCCCTATTCCGTGGTCCTCTTTGACGAGGTGGAGAAGGCCCACCCCGACGTGTTCAACATCCTGCTGCAGGTGCTGGACGACGGCCGGATCACCGATAGCCAGGGCCGGACGGTGGACTTTAAGAACACCATCCTCATCCTCACCTCCAACCTGGGCTCCCAGTATCTGCTGGAGGGCATCAACGACCAGGGGGAGATCTCCGACGAGGCCAAGGTCCAGGTGGACCACCTGCTCAAGCAGTCCTTCCGCCCGGAGTTCCTCAACCGCCTGGACGAGATCGTCTGCTACAAGCCCCTGACCAAGGAAAACATCACGTCCATTGTGGACCTGCTCATCGGCGGCCTGAACAAGCGCCTGACCGACAAGCAGCTCAAAGTGGTCCTGACCCCCGCTGCCAAGACCTACATCATCGACAACGGCTACGACCCCCTCTACGGGGCCCGGCCTCTGCGCCGGTTCCTCCAGCACACTGTGGAGACCCTGGTGGGCCGGAAGATGATCGCCGATGAGGTGGCGCCTGGCTCCACCCTCACTGTGGACTGTGCAGACGGCGAGCTGGTGGTCCGCTGAGTGCGTTGTGCCATAAAATGAGACCGCTGCCAAACCGGCAGCGGTCTTTTTTTGTTTCCTCCGCGCAGCAGCGGACGGGCGGCAGGCGCGCAGGTGCCTTCCCCACGCCGGTGGGGAGACGGGACGCGGCACACGCTGCCGCGGGGGGGCGGGTGTCCCCACCCGGTGGGGTCCGGGTCACCCCGCGGCAGCGCCCCCTTTGTCGTAGGCAAACCTGGGATACGGGTCCTGGGGCACATAGATAATCCCCCGCCGCACAAACCCCAGCCGCTCCAGCAGCCCCTGCATGACCCTGTTGTCCGGGTGGGTATCCACCCGCAGATACCCGCACTGCCCCCAGGCCCACTCCAGGCAGAAGGCCCCGATGCCCGGCACAGACCCGTCCCCCGCCAGCCGGTGGACCACCCCGTAGGGCGCCTGGGCCCCCCAGCTGCCGCCGGTGATCTGGCGGTAGGTGGGCTCGATATCCGGGCCGGACTGGTAGAAGAAGGTCCCCACAATCCGCTCCCCGGCCAGGCAGACATAGCTGTGGCCGGCGGCAATGTCCTGGCGCAGCAGGTCCTCCGGGGGCCAGCGGTTGGGGCCCCACTGGTTGGGGTTGCCCCGCCGGGCCATGAAGTCCCGGGCCTGGTGGTACAGCTCCCCCAGCCGGGGCAGGTCCTCTGCCGCCGTGGGGCGGATGGCCAGTTTCACCGCGTCTTGCTCCATGTTCCTCACGTCCTTTTCTCTGTTCCTATGAAAACTGCCCCGGCCCACTGCGGGCCGGGGCAGAAGACGGTTTATCCTTGGGGATAGCGGGTCTCCAGGTGCTCGATCATCCGGGCCACGCAGCTCTCGTCGCAGGAGGGCAGCACCACGTCCGCCGCCGCCCGGACCTCCGGGTAGCTGTTGGCCGGGGCGAAGGACAGGGCGGAGACCGCCAGCATGGGGATGTCGTTGAGCCCGTTGCCCACGCAGTAGATGTCCCCCGGACCCACCCCCAGGTGGTCCGCCACCCACTGCACCGACCGGCCCTTGTTGGCCCCCTTGGCGGTGACCTCCAGCAGGTAGGGGTTGGAGAAGGTCACGTCGTACTCCTCCGGCCACTGGGCCAGCAGGTAGTCCTGGGCCCCGTGGAGGACCCCCGTGTCCGGGTGCTGGAGGATGACCTTGATCCACGGCACGGGCATGGCCCGGATGCTCCGGGGCTGGCCCGTGAGATGGCAGCGCCGCAGGTGGTGCTCGGTGACCAGGTTGGGGCGAAAGACAAAGACCTCATCCTGGTGATAGGCCTCAAAGCCCACCTGGGGAAAGGCCGCGCACACCTGGGCCAGATGCTCCGGGGCCCGGGGCGGGAGATACTTCAGCCACAGGCTCTCCTCCCGGCCGAAGTCGTAGATGGAGGCCCCGTTGGACAGGATCACCGGGGCGTTCACCGGCAGCTTTTCCCGCTGCATCTGGATGGCAAAGTTGATGTATGACCGCCCGGTGGAGATGCAGAACAGCCCCCCCTGGTCCATGAACCGGGCAATGGCCCGGCGGTTTTCCTGGGAAATGGCGCCGGTGCTGTCGTACAGGGTGTCGTCATAGTCCGTGGCCAGCAGGACGCCGGAAAATCGGCCCATGGGGGCTCGCCTCCTTTCGGGTGGAATATCGCTTCATTTTAGCCCAACCGGCTGCATCTTGTCAAGACAGCCCGGAAGTAGTCCGGCAGGGGGCACTCTACGGTGATGCTCTCCCCCGTGCGGGGGTGGCGGAAGGTGAGCTGCCGGGCGTGGAGGCACTGGCCGGCCAGCTCGGGAAAGCCCTTGCGCGCCCCGCCGTACACCGGGTCCCCCAGCACCGGGTGGCCCTGGGCGGCCATGTGGACCCGGATCTGATGGGTCCGCCCGGTCTCCAGCCGGCACGCCAGGTGGGTGTAGCCCGGATACCGGGTGAGCACCTTCCAGTGGGTGACGGCAGGGCGGCCGTTTAAGTGGTTCACCGCCATCTTCTTCCGGTCGGTGGGGTGGCGGGCGATGGGCAGGCTGATAGTCCCCTCCTCCTCCCGGAAGCCCCCTAAGACCACCGCCTCATAGGCCCGGTACAGGCTGTGGTCCTGGAGCTGCCGGGCCAGGGCCAGGTGGGCCCCGTCGTTCTTGGCGGCGATGAGCAGGCCGCTGGTGTCCCGGTCGATGCGGTGGACGATGCCCGGCCGGATCTCGCCGTTGATCCCCGATAAACTCCGGCCGCAGTGGTAGAGCAGGGCGTTGACCAGGGTGCCGTCCGGGTGGCCGGGGGCGGGGTGGACCACCATCCCCACGGGCTTGTTGACCACGATGACGTCCTCGTCCTCATAGACCACGTCCAGGGGGATGTTCTGGGGGACGATCTCCACCGGCGTGGGGTCGGGGATGACCACCGTCAGGGGAACCCCCTCCTTCAGCCGGTCGTTCTTTTTCAGGGCCTTGCCCTGGCAGATGACCCGGCCCTCCTCCAGCAGCTTTTGGGCGGCGGAGCGGGTGAGCCCGTCCAGGGCGGCGGCCAGAAACTGGTCGGCCCGCAGGCCGCCGGAGGCCGGGATGAGGGTGACGTTCACGGCGCTTCCTCCTCTTCCTCCTGCTCCTTCCGCTCCTGGGCAAAGGAGAAGATCACATAGATACACAGCAGCACCCCGCCGATGACCACCCCCATGTCCGCCACGTTGAAGACGGGGAAGTTTATCAAGGTGGTGGCAAACATGTCCGTGACAAAGCCCAGCAGCAGCCGGTCGATGAAGTTGCCCACGGCGCCCCCCAGCAGCAGGGCCAGGGCCAGCATCCCCCACCAGTGGGGGAAGATCTTCCTGGCCAGGGCCGCCACCAGGGCCACGGAGACCACCCCCGACAGCAGGGTCAGCAGCCAGGTGTGCTCATGGAACAGGGAAAAGGCCGCCCCGGTGTTCTGCACATAGGTCAGGGAGAGCCCCGGCAGAAAGTCCACGGCGGTGTGCAGGGGGATGCCCTGGCGGACAAAGTATTTCACCAGCTGATCCACCGCCACCAGGGCCGCAGAGATCAGGAAACAAACAGCTGGCATAGGTCACCGTCCTTTCTTTCCAGAGAAACAGGGGGCCGGCCCCAGGCCGGCCCCCTTTGCAGCGCCCCTCCCCGGCGGGAAGCACGCTTTGTGGATTTGTCTTCTGTGCCGGCAGCCCGGTGGCTTACACCAGGCTCCGGATCACCTGGGCGCAGCGGGGGCACAGACCCTCGCCGCCCACGGTGGGCAGGACCTTCCAGCACCGCTGGCACTTCTCCCCCTCGGCCTCGGTGACAGCCACTGCCAGCTCGGCCCCCACGGTGACCTCCACCTGGGAGACGATCAGCAGGTCGGCCAGCTCCCCGGCGTCCATCTGGGCCAGGAAGGCGTCTGCCTCGGGGACGGTCAGGGCCACCTTGGCCTCTAAGCTCTTGCCGATCTTCTTGGCAGAGCGGGCGCTCTCCAGGGCGCCGTTGACCTGGTCCCGGACGGCGATGAGGGCGTCCCAGCGGTCCATGGCCTGCTGGGAGAGGGCATAGTCGGCAAAGGGCTGGTTCATGTCGTTAAAGACCACGTTCCGGCCGTCTGTCCCCTGGGGATGGGTCATGGACTGCCAGATCTCGTCGCCGGTGAAGCACAGCACCGGGGCCATGATCTTGGTCATGGTGTCCAGGATGAGGTAGAGGGCAGTCTGGGCAGAGCGGCGGGGCAGGGAGTCCTTGCCCTCGCAGTAGAGCCGGTCCTTGATGATGTCCAGGTAGAAGTTGGACATCTCCACCACGCAGAAGTCGTTGACGGCGTGGGTGACCACGTTGAAGTCAAAGTCGTCATAGCCCTGGAAGCACTTGGTGATGAGGGCGTTGAGACGGGTGACCGCCCACCGGTCCAGCTCCAGCATCTCGGCGGGGGCCACCAGGTGGTTGGGGTCAAAGCCGTCCAGGTTCCCCAGGCAGTACCGGGCGGTGTTGCGGAACTTCAAGTAGTTCTGGCTCAGCTGCTTGAAAATCTTCTCCGAGCAGCGCATGTCCGCGTGGTAGTCGGCAGAGGCCGCCCACAGGCGGATGAGGTCCGCGCCGTACTTGTTCATGATGTCATAGGGGTCCACGCCGTTGCCCAGGGACTTGTGCATGGCCTTGCCTTCCCCGTCCACGGTCCAGCCGTGGGTGATGCAGGTCTTGAAGGGGGCCTTGGCCACCCCCGTGGAGCCCACGGCGGTGAGCAGGGCGGCCTGGAACCAGCCGCGGTACTGGTCCAGACCCTCCATGTACACGTCAGCCGGCCAGAAGCCCTGGTCCTTCTTCATGGAGGCCATGTGGGTGGAGCCCGAGTCGAACCAGCCGTCCAGGGTGTCCTCCTCCTTGGTGAAGGGGCCGGCCTTGCCGCAGTGGGGGCAGGTGAAGCCGGCGGGGAGGATGTCCATGGCGTCCTTGGCAAACCAGGCGTTGGAGCCCTCGGCGGCAAAGAGGTCGGAGATGAGCTGGATGGTCTCGTCGGTGACGATGGGCTTGCCGCAGTCGGGGCAGTAGAAGACGGGGATGGGCAGGCCCCACCGGCGCTGGCGGCTGATGCACCAGTCGGCCCGCTCCCGGACCATGGCCTTCATCCGGTCCATGCCCCAGGCGGGCACCCAGCGCACCTCGTCGCAGGCGGCGCAGGCCTCGTCCTTGAAGGTCTCCACGGAGCAGAACCACTGGGGGGTGGCCCGGAAGATGATGGGCTTCTTGCACCGCCAGCAGTGGGGGTAGGAGTGGGTGATCTCTTCCGAGGCAAACAGGACACCGCTCTCCTTCATGTCCGCCAGGATGATGGGGTTGGACTCGTCGGTCTTGAGCCCGGCATACTTGCCGGCGTAGTCGGTGTGTCTTCCCTGGTCGTCCACGGGCACCACCATGTCCATGCCGTAGCGCTTGCAGGTCTCATAGTCGTCGGCGCCGAAGCCGGGGGCGGTGTGCACGCACCCGGTACCGGAGTCCATGGTGACATAGTCGGCCACCACCAGCCGGGAGGTCTTGGGCAGGAAGGGGTGGTCGGCCAGCATGTTTTCAAAGAAGGAGCCGGGGTGGGTGGCCAGGACCTCATAGCCCTCGATGCCGCCTACCTCCATCACCTGCTTGAGCAGGGCCTCGGCCAGCACATAGATCTCCCCGTTGGGGGCCTTGGCCAGCACATAGCTCTCGTCGGGGTGCAGGGCGATGGCCAGGTTGCCGGGCAGGGTCCAGATGGTGGTGGTCCAGATGAGGAACTTCACCTGGCTCTTGTCCATCCCCTCCAGCTTGCCCAGGTCGTCCCGCAGGGGGAACTTCACATAGGCGGTGGTGCAGGGGTCGTCCTGGTACTCGATCTCGGCCTCGGCCAGGGCGGTCTCGTCGTGGGGGCACCAGTAGACGGGCTTGAGGCCCTTGTAGATATACCCTCTCTTGTACATCTGGCCAAAGACCTTCACTTCCTCGGCCTCAAAGGAGGGGTTCATGGTCAGGTAGGGATGCTCCCAGTCCCCCAGGGCGCCCAGGCGCTGGAAGCCCTCGCTCTGCACGTCCACATAGTGCTGGGCAAACTCGTGGCAGGCGGAACGGAACTCGGTGACGGGCATGGTCTTGCGGTTGAGCTTGTTCTGCTTGATGATGGCAGACTCGATGGGCATGCCGTGGTTGTCCCAGCCGGGGATGTAGGGGGTGCAGTAGCCCCGCATGGCATAGGAGCGGATGATGATGTCCTTGATGGACTTATTCAGGGCGTGGCCCATGTGCAGGCTGCCGTTGGAGAAGGGAGGGCCGTCGTGAAGGGAAAAGCGGGGCTTGCCGGCGTTCTTTTTCAGCAGCTCCCCATAGACGTCCAGCTTCTTCCAGGCCTTGAGCATCTCGGGCTCCCGCTTGGGCAGGCCCGCCCGCATGGGGAAGTCGGTTTTGGGCAGTTGGATGGTGGCGTTGTAATCCTGAGACATGGTTGACTCTTCACTCCTTATCTGGTCGCCCGGCCCCGGGCACAGGGGCGGGCGGATCTTTCTGTTTATGAATGACAGACAACGGAACCTGCCCGGAAATCCGGCCAGGTTCCGTTTTCTTGCCTGGTGTTATTCGATCTCATGGTCCTTGCCAAACTGGATCTGGTCAAAGACCCGGGTGTCCCCCACATCGCCGCCGGCGGGGGGTGCCCCCTCGGCGGGCTCGAAGATCTTGGCCATGGAGGCCTCGATGTCCTGGGCCACCTCCTCCTGCTGCTCCGGGGGCACGGTGACCACCGGCTCGGTGACGGGCTTGTCCCCGGCAGGGGCGGGGCCGGCTGCTGTCAGGTTGGACAGGCTGCCGATGTACTGGATCTGCTTGGTGTACAGGTCCTTGAGCTGGGCGATGTAGGCGGTGGTGGCCGCCCGGGCGGCAGACAGCCGGGCCTGCTCGTTGGCCAGGTCTGTCTTTGCCTGCTCCAGCTTGGCCAACACGGCCTGCTCCTCCTGCTCCATCTGGGCGCGGACCTCTTTGCTGCGGGCTTCCACCGCGGCGGCGGTCTGGTCGATGGCGGCCTGCTTCTGGGCCTCCCCTTCCTTGATCATGGCGTCGGCCATTTTCTGGGCGGAGTGGAGGGTCATGCGCATGGCGTCCTCCGTTGCCCGGTATTCCTCTACCTTGTCCACCAGGACCTTCATCTTGCTCTTCAGGGAGGCATTTTCCTGATACAAGGTACGGTAATCCTCGATCAGGCTGTCCAAAAAGGTATCCACCTGGAGCATATTATAGCCGCCAAATGAGGATTTCGGAAACACATGAGATTCCGCTTCCTGTGGTGTTAACATGATCGGTCACTCCTATCCCTTGTTTCTTTCTGTCGGGCGCCCCGGCCGTTAGAAGTACAGGCCGTTGTTCTCCAGCTCGTCGATCAGATCGCCCATGATATCCACGTTATAGGGCGTGACGATATAGGTCTGCAGGGCCACCTTTTTGATCTTCCCCTCCTGGGCATAGGCCACCCCGGACAGGAAGTCCAGCAGGCGCCGGGCCACGTCCTTCTGGGTCTTTTCCAGGTTGAGCACCACCGTGCGCTTGTCCCGCAGGTGGTCGGCGATCTCCGAGGCATTCTCATACCGGTCGGGCTTGACCAGGACCACCTGCAGCTGGGTGGTGGCGTGGATGTTGACCACCTTGCCGGCGTTGCGCCGCACAGGCTCCTGATACTCCCGCTCTCTCTCCCGCTCCCGGCGGCGGTTCTCCTCCCGGGGGGGCGGCGCGGGTTCCTCGTCTTCCATGTCGTCCTCGTCTTCGTAGACGTCTTCGTCCTCGTCGTAATCGTCTTCCATCTCATCCTCATAGGGATGGGTCAGACGCTTCAGTTCATCTAAGAATCCCATGGTTTTTGTAAACCCCCTCAATATTCTGAAAACGCTGCTCTGGCAGCGGGCACCTCATCCCTGGGGATGCCAGGGCGGACGGGCCCCGAACAGGGCAGTTCCCACCCGCACCATGGTGGACCCACCCTCGATGGCCAGGGGATAGTCCCCGCTCATACCCATAGAAAGGCAGTCAATAGTAGGGCCATTATCCCCTAATTTTTCCTTCATGTCAACAAAAAGCTGATAAGTTTCTTGGAAAAAGGCCCGATTTTCTTCTTCTGTGGCTGCGGCGGGGGGGATACACATGAGTCCCCGCAGGCGCAGATGGGGGCACTGGAGGGCGTGGGCGGCCAGATCCAGCAGCTCCTGGCGGCTGGCGCCGCCCTTGCTGGCCTCGTCGCCGATGTTCACTTCCAGCAGGATTTCCTGGGTGGTGCCCACCTTGGCCGCCTGCTTTTCCACGGCGTCCATCAGGCGCACCGAGTCGATGGACTCGATCATATCCACCTTCCCCACCACGAACTTGACCTTGTTGGTCTGCAGGTGGCCGATGAAGTGGACCCGGGCCCCCTCATAGGCGTTGTCCTCCAGGTGGGCCACCAGCTCCTGCACCCGGTTCTCGCCGCACACGGTGATGCCGGCGCGGATGGCGTTGCGGATGGTCTCGGAGGTCTGCACCTTGGTAGCAGCCACTAAGGTGATCTCCTCCGGGTCCCGGCCTGCCCGCTGGGCGGCCTGGCGCATGTTCTCCCGCACGGCTGCCACGTTGGCGGCGATGGTCTCGTAACTTTTTGTCTCTGTCATGGTCAACGTACCACCTTTCCATCATACAATTCCTCGGCGGCCAGGACGATCTCGTCCCCCTCCTTCAAGATCCGGGTGTCCTCCTCGTTGGTGGGGGCGGCCTTGACCAGGTAGCTGGTCTCGTCCTCGGCCAGGATGGTCACCGGCCGGAACCGGGCCTTCTGGGACAGGACCACATACACGCCCCGCTCGCCGTCTTCGTTAATGCGCAGGGCCTCCTTGGGCACCCGGATGCCCTCGCTGCTGTAGAAGATGACCCGGCCGCTCTCCTGGCGCAGGTCCTCTGCCTGGGCATCGTTCTGAGTGGAGCGGAGGATGACCACCGCCTGCCCCTGCTGCACCTCGCCCACGCTGTCCACCTCCATGGGGAAGGTCTGGGACAGGGAGTCGAAGAACACGTCCACATCCCCGCCCACGGAGAAGCGGCCGATGACGTCCTCGGGCACGGTGATGGCGTAGTACCAGGCAGGGTTGGTCACCAGCTTGCCCAGGCAGTTGGTGTCCGTCTGGGGGGCCAGCTGGGAGAAGGCCTCCAGATCCTTGGGGCTCAGGCCCGCCAGGCTGTCCGGGGTGAGCAGGCTCTCATACCCGTCCACATAGGAGGAGAAGAGGCCGGAGACCGGCGCGGTGACGGTGGTGGCCTGGGCCTGGCCGCTCTGGAGCTCCTGGTATCGGGCCTGGAGCTGGCCGGCTGCCTGGGTCATCTCGGCGGTGGCCTCGGAGGAGAGGAGGAACTCCCGCCGCAGCACCAGCTTGCGGTAGGTCTCCGTCTGCTCGGACAGGCCGGCGTAGTTGCCCGAGGAGGCGGCGGTGCGCAGGTCGGTCATGGCCGTGAGCATCTGGTTGTCCAGCACCACCCCCGAGGGGGACTGGTCATAGGTGGCGTACTGCAGGGCGGTCAGGTCGGTCTGGGTCTGCAGCAGCTCCTCCTGCTTTTCCACATAGCTCTCGTCCTGATAGACCACGGCCAGGGCCTGGCCCTTGCCCACCTTTTCGCCCTCCTCCCGCTTCAGCTGCACCATGCCCTCGCCGCCGGTGATGGCCACCTCGGACCGGACCACCCAGCCGGCGGTCTCCACGCTGGTCTCCATGGTGTCGGTGTAGGCCACGGTGAACTCAAAGGGGTCCCGCACGCCCATCCAGGCCGAACAGATGAGATAGACCACGATGGCCGCAATGACCAACGGCATGGCCAGCCGGGAGAAGATGCTTGTTTTGTTTGGGTTCATTGTCTCCGCCTTTCCTGCCTGTCCCTCGGGCGGGCAGGCCCGGGGAGCGGCTTAATCGGCTTCCTCCTCCTCCCACGACAGGGGCCGCTCGGGCACCACGGTGGAGATGGCGTGCTTGTAGACCATCTGCTGCTTGCCGTCGCTGTAGATGACCACCACGAAGGGGTCAAAGCCCCGGATCTCTCCCCGGATCTGAAAGCCGTTGACCAGAAAGACCGTGGCCCCCATCCGGCTGCGGCGCAGCTTGGAGAGAAGGGAATCCTGAAGGTTGCGCTTTTTCTGTTGTACCTGAGTCTGCATAGTTCGCACTCCTTTATCTTTAGGGTGCGTCTATGGTAATCCTTTTTCCCGCAGATAATCTGTCGAAGCCTGCACCAGGCTGGAAAAATTATGTTCTTTTTCCAGCAGCATCCATTCCGCCGCGGGGTCCCGGCGGAACCAGGTCAGCTGGCGCTTGGCGTACTGGCGGGAGCGGCGTTTGACTTCCTCCGCCGCCTGGGCCAGGTCGCCCCCGGTGTCCAGGGCGTGCACCAGCTCCTTGTAGCCGATGGCCTGCATGGCGGTGCCTGTCCGGGGGACCCCGGCGGCCAGCAGGGCCTTCACCTCGTCCACCAGCCCCCGGGCCATCATCCCATCCACCCGCTGGTCGATGCGGCGGTAGAGGTCCTGGCGGTCCCGGTAGGTCAGGGCGATGGTGACGGCTTGGTAGCGGGGGGGCAGGTCCCGGGTTTCCCGGTCGTGCTGGGAGATGGTCTTGCCCGTGTCGTACCAGACCTCCAGGGCCCGGAGGATGCGCTTTTCGTCGTTGGGGTGGAGCCTGGCGGCGCTTTCCGGATCAATCTCCTCCAGCTGTTTCCACAGGGCGGCCAGGCCGCCGGGCCGGCTTGCCTGGGCCTGGAGGCGGGCCCGGGAGCCGCTGTCGGGCCGGAAGTCGGAAAAGGTCCGCCCCCGGCGCAGGGCGTCAATGTACAATCCGGTGCCCCCCACGACGATGGGCTGACGGCCCCGGCGGAAGATGTCCTCCACACAGGCGGTGGCCTCCCGGACGTACCGGGCCACGCTGTAGTTCTCCCGGGGGTCGGCCACGGCCAGCATGTGGTGGGGGACCCCCTCCATCTCTTCTTCGGTAGGCCGGGCAGTGCCGATGGCCATGTCCCGATAGACCTGCATGGAGTCGGCAGAGACCACCTCCCCGTTCAGACGCTGGGCCAGGGCCACCCCCAGCCTGGTCTTGCCGGTGGCCGTGGGGCCGCAGAGGATGATGAGTTTTCCAGCCATAGGTCACCGCCTTTTTCAAATGACCCGCCACCCCGCCGCAACCCCACGCGCCGCAGTCGCCTTGCCTTCCCCTTGGGGGGGAAGGTGGGCCGGCAAAGCCGGGTCGGATGAGGGGGCGATGGGGTACCCCACGCAGCGGGAGAACCCATGTGCTCCTGCGCTGTGTAGGTGTGATGTTGCTTCTATCGCTGCGTTGGGTACGAAATCGCCCCCTCATCCGTCACCTGCGGTGACAGCTTCCCCCAAGGGGAAGCCGAAGGGGTTGGGCGGGGTCCCAACGCACTGCCGCATTCTGCCGGGATTGCTCCCGCATAAACGGTTGTTCGACTCTATTTTACCACCTTTTGTCCCCGATGTCCATTAACTGCGTTTGAACTGTTTTTCCAGTTCCCCCTTTGTCAGGGTAATGGCCACCGGCCGGCCGTGGGGGCAGTACTTCACGTCCCCGGTCATGACGGCCCGGGCCACCACCAGCAGCTCCTGGCGGGAGTTGCGCTGGCCCCCCTTCACCGCCGCCTTGCAGGCCATGGTGTGCAGCAGGGCATCCCGGGCGGCCTGGGGGTCTGCCCCCGACCCGG
>DXEA01000159.1 GCA_019115225.1 Candidatus Evtepia faecigallinarum | reverse complement strand
CCGACACCCCCGACACCCCCGACACCCCCGACAACCCCTCCAAGCCCGACGGACCCGACGATCCCCAGGGCCCCGAGGTCCAGACCGGGGACCGGGCCAACCCGGCGCTGTATGGCGGACTGTCTGCGCTGTTTGCCGCAGGGCTGGCAGCCACGCTGTACTGGGGAAGAAAGGGAAGAAAAGATGACCTGTGACGGAGGAAAAACCTGCTCCTGAACAGACAGCGGCATGGATAACAGCGCCAGAGCGGCGGGACCCTGAGAAAACGGGTCCCGCCGCTTGCTCTTTGCCGGGGGGTATCCTGCCGGGGAAAACAGGGGCACAGGGGCCGGATTCCCTTCGCCCCCTTGACGTTTTTTTGCGTCCATGTTATGTTCATTGTGCGGACAATGACAGCCTTTAGCATGTCATTATCCGGAATGGAATGTGATGTGTCCATTTGTACTTTGTTGCGAAGGGGGAGTGGCTATGCTGCAGATCGCAATATGCGATGACGAGGAAAAGCAGCTTGGTCAGACAACGGCGCTGCTGGATACCTATCTCCAGTCCCGCCCCGGCCTGGACGGACAAGTGGAGACCTTCCGCAGCGGCAGTGCCCTGCTGGAACGGGCAGAGCGCGCGGGGGGCTTTGATCTATATATCCTGGATATCCTCATGCCGGAGCTCAGCGGCATCGACACCGGCCGCCGCCTGCGGGCGCTGGGGGAGGGCGGGGAGATCGTCTATCTGACCAGCTCCAACGACTTTGCCGCCGACAGCTACGACGTCCGGGCCTTTTTCTATCTGCTCAAACCGGTGGAGGAGAACCGGCTGTTCCAGGTGCTGGACGGGGCGGTGAAGAAGCTCAAGCAGCGGCGCAGCAGTGCCGTCCTGGTGTCCACGGCGGAGGGGCCCCGGCGCATCCTGCTGGAGCAGATCCGCTATGTGGAGCGGGTGGGGCGCCGGATGCGCTACTACTGCACCGACGGGACCGTGGACTCCCAGACCATCCGCCTCTCCTTTCGGGAGGCGGCGGCAGACCTGCTGGCAGACCGCCGCTTTTGCCGGTGCGGGGCCAGCTTTGTGCTGAATTTTCAGCACGTGGCCGGGGTCAACGGCCAGTCGGCCCTGCTGGACAACGGGCAGACGGTGATCCTGCCCCGGACGGCAGCGGCGGAGTTCAAAAAAGCCTGGGGCAGCTATTGGCTGGAGGAGGGGAATGAATGGCAGGACTGTTTGCCATGGAGTACATGACGGTGCTGGGGATGACCATGGTGTTTTTGTTTTTGGACAGCCGGTATCCCCGGTGGGTGACCATCCTGTCCGTCTGCGGCGTCACGGCCCTGGCGATGGGGGCGGTTGCCGCGCTGTACCAGGGGACGGGGATGGAAACCACGCTGCGGCTCTACTCCCTGATCGTCCACGTTCCCTCCTTGCTGCTCCTTTTCGTGCTCAGCCGCTTCCGGGGGTGGCGGATGGTGTTCCAGATGCTCTCGGCCGTCCTGTTCTGTGCGCTGGTCCAGCACGGCGCGGGCCTGCTCTGCTATCTGTCAGGGGGCCGTGTCTGGGTGCTGGGAGCGGCCTACGTTGTCCTGAGCGCCGGGGTCATCTGGTTTCTGGTGTGCTTTCTGCGGCCGCTGCTGTTTCAGATCTTATTGGAACTGCACCGGGGCTGGGGGCTGATGTGCCTGGTGATGGTGACGTACTATGTGATCATCATTTATCTGATCCCGGGATTTGTGGGGGCTGAGCAGAACAGCACCATCCTCAAGCCTGCCATCTCGCTGCTGATGGTGGGGTTTTATTGCGTTTTGATCTTCCTCTTTTCCAGCGTCCGAGCGGAGACGGAGACCCGGCACAATGCGCAGCTGTCTGCCCTGCAGCTGTCCGCCCTGCAGAGCCGGATGGAGGCGGTGCGGGCGGCAGAGAGCGCCATCCGCACGGAGCGCCACGACCTGCGCCACCGGCTCCAGGCTGTGGCGGAGCTGGTATCCCGGGGGGACAGGGACGCCGCCCTGGCCTTTCTCAACGCCGCCCAGGAACGGCTGGACCGGCAGAAGGAGGTCCGCTGGTGCCGGCCGCCGGTGCTGGACGCGGTCTTTTCCTCCTATTTTGACCAGGCCAAGAACCAGGGCATCGCGGTCGTGGCAGCCATCACCCTGCCCGACACCCTTCCGGTGGACGAGGGGGAGCTGGCCATCGTGGTGGCTAACGCCCTGGAAAACGCCATCCATGCCAATGGGCCGCTGCCCCAGCAGGAGCGGGAGATCCGGTGCAGGATGGTGGGGACCCCCAGCGTGATGCTGGAGCTTGCCAACCCGTGTGCTGGCGATGTCTCCTTTGATAGCAGCGGCCTGCCGGTGTCCCGGAAGAAGGGGCACGGCCTGGGGGTGCAGTCCATCTCTGCCTTTTGTAAGAAAAACGGAGCGGTCTGTCAGTTCGACCTGACAGACGGCTGGTTTCAGCTGCGCCTGGTGGTGTGAGCTGCGGCGGCCGGACGGCGTCCGGCCGGCAAAAATCTGGGCAATGCTCTGCTGGAGGAGAAGCGCTATGACGCAACTGAGTTTCCTCGTCTTCCGTACATTTTTTATCACGATGATGACGGTGGGCATGATGGCCAGCCTGACCGAGTTCCGCTTTGGCTACAGGAAGCTGCTGCCCGTGCTGGCGGTCTACGGCCTGTGGGCGGCGGGCTCCAGCCTGGTTTTGCTGGAGCTGGGGGGAGAGCTGCTGCTGCTGCGGCTGTTTTACCTCACCATCTCCCTGCCGGCCATCCTGCTCACCTACTGGTCGGCCAACGACACCCCCGCCCAGGCGGTCTTCAACTACACCACGCAGATCATGGTCTCCGCCCTGTCGGCCTCCATGATCCGCTGGGTGACGGAGAGTCTGGGCCTTTCCGGGACGGTGAACCTTCTGCTCATGTGCGTCTTTTACCCGACGCTCATCTATCTGCAGTGGCGCTTTCTGCGCAAACCCTTCCGGATGCTCATTCGGGTGCTGCCGGACCGCTGGGGGGTGCTGACCATCATCCCCTGTGTGTTCTGCGGCTACCTCATCCTGGTCTCCACCTGGCCGGGCAGTTATTTGGAGAACCTCTCCCAGCGCATCTATATCTATGCCGCCATCATCCCCATGGTCTTTGTGTATATCGCCGTCTTCAAGAGCCTTTTGGCCCAGTACCACATCCAGATGGAGCGGCAGAGCGCCGCCCTGCTGACGGTGCAGATCTCTGCCCTGAAGGAAAAGCTGACAAAGGTCAAGGAGGTGGAGGAGGGGATCCGCATCCAGCGCCACGACCTGCGCCACCAGCTCCAGGCCGTCTCGGAGTTGGTGGCCCGGGGGACAAGGAGTCTGCCCTGGCTTTCCTCTACGCGGCCCGGAAGCGGCTGGATGAGCAGAAGGAGGTCCGCTGGTGCCAGCCGCCGGTGCTGGACGCGGTCTTTTCCTCCTACTTTGACCAGGCCCGCAACCAGGCGATCTCCGTGCGGGCACAGATCGCCCTGCCCGACGCCCTCCCGGTGGACGAAGGGGAGCTGGCCATCGTCCTGGCCAACGCCCTGGAAAACGCCATTCACGCCAACCAGGCCCTGCCCCAGGCCCAGCGGGAGATCCGGTGCAAGATGGTGGGGGCCCCCAGCGTCATGCTGGAGCTCTCCAATCCGTGCACCGGCCAGGTCTTCTTTGACAGCGACGGCCTGCCGGTGGCCCAGCGGGAGGGGCACGGCCTGGGGGTGCAGTCCATCTCTGCCTTTTGCAAAAAGAATGGCGCCGTCTGCAACTTCGACCTGATCGACGGATGGTTCCGGCTGCGGCTGGTGCTGTGAGCGACCTGCCTGCCCACAGGGCCGGGGAGAAAATACAAGGCAACCAAACAGGGGCCCGGCAGCGTGAAGGCTGCCGGGCCCCTTTGTCACAGGCCGGGGCGCCAAAGCCCGCCCCCCTGCATAGGATGGAGCGGAGGGAGGATGGTCTATGGAATGGATGGATCGAGAACGTAATTTTTGGCTGATAGGGGGTGACAAGCGGCAGCAGGCCCTGGCCAAACTCTTAGAGGAGGAGGGCCACACAGTCCACGTCACCGCCCTGGAAGGGGAGGGCCTGACCCCGGAGCCCTTGGGGCCCGGCCTGGCCCTGGCCCACTGTGTGATCCTGCCCCTGCCGGTGACCCGGGGGGAGGGAATGATCCACAGCCCCCTGAGCCCGGAACAGCTGCCCCTTGCGGACCTGTTCCGGGCACTCAGCCCCGGCCAGCTTCTCTGCGGCGGTCTGGTCACCCCGGACCAGCGCCGGCAGGCCGGGGAGCACGGCCTGCGGCTGTATGACTACTATGCCCGGGAAGAGTGCATGGTGGCCAACGCAGTGCCCACCGCTGCTGCGGTGGGACCGACAATCGCGCATAGATTACAGACAAATTTTATGGACATTTAACCCCTATTTTACGGTCTGTCTGGTAAAATAGGGGCGTGGGGGGTGAATGGCTGCCTCCCCGGCAAAAACGCGTCCCTCCTACCAGGAGGGACGCGTTTTTTGCCGGGCCGTGGGGCCCAGGTTATTGCGGTGCTGCGGCCTCCCGCGGCAGGGGGGTACACTCGGCCACCTGGATGGTATAGCTTCGCCCTGCGCCTTCGGTGTGCAGGCGCAGGCGAAAAAAGACCGGGAGCTCCGGGACGAATACGTTGATGTGTTCCGGAAAAACCTCCATGCGCTCGATGACCTCGTCCAGCACACTGGGGCCTCCGGCCATCTCTTCCTCCAGCAGGGGGCGGAGGGTCCGGGCCCTGTCGTAATTGGAGACCGGCTGTGCTTGCCGGTCCAGCTGCTCCTGGAGGTGCTGGATCTCCTCCAGGCACCGCTGGGACTGGCGCTGCCAGTCGGCTTTGGTGATGGCCCCGTCCAGAAAGGCCTCCAGGGCCCGCTCCCGGCGGGCCTGCCGGCGGGCGATGGCCTGGCGGAGCTGGGGAGCCTCCC
>DXEA01000158.1 GCA_019115225.1 Candidatus Evtepia faecigallinarum | reverse complement strand
TGGTCAAGTACACCGTGGACAGCCTGGAGGACAACGGCAAGACCGTGGGCACCCTGGGGGCCTTCAACACCATCGGCAGCATTCTGGGCACCTTCCTGCCCACCTTCGTCACCATCCCCGCGGTGGGGACGGCGGTGACCTTCCTGCTCTTCTCGGGCATCCTGCTGGCCATTGGCCTGATTTACTTTCTCAGCAGCAAGGTGCGGTGGAAGACCTGTCTCATTGCCGCTGTCCTCTTTGTCCTCTGTGCCATTTTTGGCAGCAGAGGCGGGTTTGCCTTTTGGGAAAAGGACCTGACCTACGAGGGGGAGTCGGTGTATAACTATCTCCAGGTGAAGGAGACCGAGGACCGGACCATTCTCTCCACCAACGTCCTCTTCGGCGTCCAGTCGGTGAAGATGAAGGAGGAGGGCCTCACGGGCATGTACTACGACTACGCCCTGGCCGCCCCCGTCATGGCGGGGCTGGCTGGGGACAAGGAAGGGGACATCCTCATCCTGGGCAACGGCACCGGCACCTTTGCCAGCCAGTGCACCCAGTATTTCCCCAAAGCCTCCGTGGCCGGGGTGGAGATCGACGACAGGATCACCGACCTGGCCCACACCTATTTTGATCTGCCCCAGCAGGTGGACGTGACCACCTACGACGGCCGGGCCTACCTGCAGGCAGTGGACGAGGACTATGACGTCATTCAGGTGGACGCCTACCAGGACATCACCATCCCCTTCCAGATGTCCACCGTGGAATTCTTCACCCTAGTCCGGGACCACCTGGCCCCCGGCGGGGTGATGGTGGTGAACCTCAACATGCACTCGGACGGGGAGGGGAGCATCAACCAGTCCCTGTGCGACACCATCGCCAGCATCTTCCCCTACGTTGCCACCGTGGACGTGCCCGGCACCACCAACCGGGAGCTCTTCGCCGCCCTGGACGGCGACCCCATCCGGTGGTTAGAGGAAAACCAGGCCGCCGTCACCGCCCCCGACCTGGCCCGGCAGATGGACCGGGTGGCCCAGGGGGTGACCCGGTACGAGGGCGGGGACCACATCCTCACCGACGACCAGGCCCCGGTGGAGGTGCTGGGGATGCGGGCCATCGACGGGCTGATCCAGAGGGAACTGAACTACTATCAGGAAATCTATCGGGAAGAGGGCCTGACGGGCCTGCTCTCCCGGTTCTGACAAAGGGGGCAACCGTATGCTTTGCATCCTCACCGGCCGGGCCGGCAGCGGCAAGACCCGCCAGGTCCTGGCCCGGATGAAAACCCAGGGGGCCCACCGGCCCCAGCTGCTGGTGGTGCCCGAACAGGCCTCCTTTGAGATGGAGGTCCGCCTGTGCCGGGAAAACGGCAACGGGGCGGGGGCCTATGGGGAGGTGCTGTCCTTCACCCGCCTGGAGAACCGGGTCCTCACCCTGTCCGGCGGGGCCGCCCGGCAGGTGCTGGACGAGGGGGGGCGGCTGCTGGTGATGTACGCCGCCCTGCGGCAGGTGCAGGCAAACCTCACCGTCTATGCCATGCCCTCCCAGAAGCCGGAGTTTCTCGCCAGCCTGCTGACCACCATGGACGAGCTGAAAAGCTGCTGCGTCACCGGAGAGCAGCTGGCCCAGGTGGGGGAGGACACCGAGGGTTTGGACGGGGAAAAGCTGCGGGACTTGGGGCTCATCTTCGGGGCCTATGAGGCCCTCACCGCCCGGGGGGCTTTAGACCCCCGGGACAAGCTGACCCGCCTGGCGGAAAAGCTCCGCCAGACCCCTTATTTCCATCATCGGGACGTGTACCTGGACGGCTTTACCGACTTCACCCCCCAGCAGGGGCTGGTGCTGGAGGAGATCCTCCGCCAGGCCCACACCGTCACCCTCACCCTCACCTGCGGGCCGGAGGATGAGGAGGGGACCTTTGCCCCCGCCCACAAGACCATCGCCTGGATCAAGAACCTGGCCCGGCGGGTGGGCTGTCCCGTGGCCGAGGAGGCCCTTCCCCCTGACGAGACCGGCCGCACCCCCGCCCTGCGCCACTTAGACCGCAGCCTCTTCGTCCGCCCCCAGGTCCCCTATGAGGGAGCGTGGGACGGCAGCGTGGTGGTCCGGTCCCTGTCCTCGGCCCGGGAGGAAGTGGCCTGGGTGGCAGGGGAGATCCGGGACCTGGTGGCCCGGGGGGCCGTCCGCTGGCGGGACATCGTGGTCACTGCCCGGTCCATCGATCCCTATTGGGAGCAGCTGGAGGGGATCTTTGCCCAGTATGATATCCCCCTGTTCCAGGCGGACAAAACGGACATTTTGCAAAAGCCCATTTTTACCCTCATCACGGCCGCCCTGGCGACGGTGACGGGGGGCTATCTCTATGAGGATATCTTCCGCTACTTAAAGACCGGGCTGGCCGGCCTCACCGCCGACGAGTGCGACAAGCTGGAAAACTACGTCCTCACCTGGGACCTGTGGGGGGGGCGGTGGACCTCCCCCAAGGGCTGGAAGCTCCACCCCGGCGGCTATCACCGGCGCTTCACCCCCGAGGACGAGGCTGCCCTGGAAGAACTCAATGCCCTGCGCCTGCGGGTGGTCACCCCCCTGGAGCGCCTGCGCAAGGAGGCCGGGGAGACCATCGGGGAGCAGGTGCTGGCCCTGTACCGTTTTCTGGAGGAGATCCACGCCCCCGAGGCCCTGGAGGCCCGGGCCGCCGCCCTGGCCGAGCAGGGGGAGCCGGAGCTGGCCCGCCAGTACAGCCAATTATGGGAGATCTTCTGCGCCGCCCTGGAGCAGTGCCACGCCCTGCTGGGGGAGATGGCGGCGGACTTTTCGGACTTTGCCCGCCTGCTGCGCCTGCTGCTGTCCCGGTACACCGTGGGCACCATCCCCGCCTCCCTGGACCGGGTGACCGCCGGGGATGCCCAGCGGCTGGGGGGACGGGCCTGCAAGGTCCTCTTCCTCCTGGGGGCCGACGAGAGCACCATCCCCCAGGTCAGCCCCGCCCTGGGCCTGCTCACCGACCGAGACCGGGAACTCTTGGAGGACTACGGCCTGACCCTGGCCCCCCGGTTGGAGGAAAAGATCAGCCGGGAGAACACCATCCTTTACACCACCTGTACCCAGCCCAGCCGGCGGCTGTATGTCACCTGGCCCACCCAGGGGGAGAGCGGGGGAGAAAAACGCCCCTCCTTCCTGGTGCAGCGCCTGGAGACCCTCTTCCCCCTGGCGGGAGGAAAGGGCAAACCCGCCCCCTCCCCGGACCAGCTGCGGGCCATGGCGGCAAAACTGCCCCGGGCACGGCAGGCGCTGGCAGAGGAACCCGCCTGCGCCGCCCTCTTCCGCCACCTGGACCAGGGGGCGGGCTGGCAGCGGGGGAGACTGTCCCCGGCGGCGGTGAAGCGGCTGTATGGGGAAAAAGTGGCCATGTCCGCCTCCCGGATGGACCAGTATAAATCCTGCCACTTTGCCTACTTCCTCCGCTACGGCCTGGGGGCCAAGGACCGCCGCCCGGCGGGCTTTCACGCCCCGGAGTACGGCACCTTTATCCACTTCGTCTTAGAGCACGTCCTGCGGGCGGTGAAGGACCGGGGGGGCATGGCCCAGGTCACCGACGAGGAGTTGGAGGAGCTGACGGCCCAGGCGGTGAAGGACTACGTCTGGCAGGAACTGGGGGGCATGGAGGAGCAGACCCCTCGCTTCCGCTACCTCTTCCGCCGCCTGGAGCGCAGCGTCCGGGCGGTGGTGGAGAACGTGGCCCAGGAGCTGCGGGCCTCGGATTTCCAGCCCATCTTCTTCGAGCTGGGCTTCGGCAGCGGCCAGGACCTGCCCCCGGTGGAGCTCACCGAAGGGGGTGTCACCCTGCGCATCTCGGGCTTTGTGGACCGGGTGGACGGCTGGGTGAAGGATGGCCGGCTGTATCTCCGGGTGGTGGATTACAAGACGGGCCGGAAATCCTTTGACCTGACCGAGGTGTGGAACGGCCTGGGCCTGCAGATGCTGCTGTACCTCTTCACCTTGGAGGACAAGGGGGCGGCCCTGCTGGGCCGGGAGCCCGTCCCGGCAGGGGTTCTCTACCTCCCCGCCCGGGACGCCATGATCGCCGGCAGCCGGACCATGGACGAGAACGCCCGCCGCCGCCTGCTGGACAAGGAGCTGGTGCGCCGGGGCCTGATCCTGGACGACGAGGACGTCCTGCAGGCCATGGAGCACGGGGAGGGGGGCCTGCGCTTCCTCCCCCTGAAGGTGAGCGCCCGGACGGGCAAGATCACCGGGGACGCCCTGGTCACCGCCCAGAAGTTAGGGCGGCTGAAGAAGCACACCCAGCAGATTTTGGGCCAAATCTGCCGGGAGATCGCCGGGGGCAACATCGACGCCGACCCCTTCTGGCGGGGGCCGGGGAAGAACGCCTGCCAGTACTGCGAGTTTTTCCGGGCCTGCCAGTTTGAGGAGCACCGGGACAAGCGGCGGTGGGTGCCGGCGGTGCGCAACAGCGACTTCTGGGACTGGCTGGCCCAGCGGGAAGAGAAGGAAGGAGGGGAGGACCATGGCGGTCAAGCGCACGCCTGAACAGGAGGCGGTGGTGAAAAACCGGGGGGGTGGCCTGCTGGTCTCCGCCGCTGCCGGCTCGGGGAAGACCCGGGTGCTGGTGGAACGGCTGATGGACTACATTCAAAATGAGGGCAAGAACATCGACGACTTCCTCATCATCACCTTCACCCGCGCCGCCGCGGAGGAGCTGCGGGGGCGCATCGCCCAGGAGATCGCCGACGCCCTGGCCGGACAGCCCGACAACGCCCATCTGCGCCGCCAGACCGTCCGGGTTTACCAGACCCAGATCTCCACCATCCACGCCTTCTGTACCGTCCTGCTGCGCCAGTGGGGCCACCTGCTGGACGTGCCCACGGATTTCGGCCTGTGTGAGGACGAGGAGGCCCAGGTCCTCATGGCCCGCACCCTGGACCAGGTGCTGGAGCGCCGGTATGAGGACGTGGACCCGGAGGGGGACTTTGCCAAGCTGCTGGACATCCTGGCCGCCGGCCGGGACGACAGCCGGCTGGTGGAGATCACCTTAGACGTCTATGGTAAGATCCAGAGCGCCCAGGACCCCATGGCCTGGCTGGACGGCCAGCGGGAACTGCTGGACCTGGGCCAGGTCACCGACGCAGGCCAGACCCCCTGGGGGCGTCTGCTCCTGGAGGAAGGGGCCCAGACCGCCGCCTATTGGGCGGGCCAGATGGACCGGGCCTGCGACCTGGCCCAGGGGGATGAGGCGTTGGAGAAAGCCTATCTGGACAGCCTCCAGGCCACCCGGCAGGACCTGGCCGCCTTTGCCCGGGCCGCCGGGGAGAGCTGGGACAAAGCCTGCCAGCAGACCATCGCCTTCCCCAAGCTCAAGGCCGCCCGGGGGGTGGAGGACCCCGCCGCCCAGGAGCAGATCAAGGCCATCCGCACCCGGTGCAAAAAGGCCTCGGAGGAGCTCATGGCCCAGTTTGCCAGCCCCAGCGGCCCCCTGCTGGAGGATATGGCGTTGGTCTACCCGGCCATGATGGGCCTGCTGGACCTGGTGGCGGATTTTTCCCGGGCCTATGAGGAGGAGAAGAAAAAGCGGGCCCTGCTGGACTTTTCCGATCTGGAACACCTGGCCATCCGCCTGCTGGTGGACGAGGCAGGCCAGCCTACCCCCCTGGCCAGGCAGTGGGGCAGCCGGTACGCGGAGATCATGGTGGACGAGTACCAGGACACCAACCAGGTGCAGAACACCATCTTCCGGGCCCTGTCCCAGGAGGGGCGCAACCTCTTCATGGTGGGGGACGTGAAGCAGTCCATCTACCGCTTCCGCCTGGCAGACCCCACCATCTTTCTGGAGAAATACCGCACCTTCCTCCCCCACGACCAGGCAAAGGAGGGGCAGGAGCGGCGGATCACCCTGTCGAAAAACTTCCGCTCCCGGCCCCAGGTATTGGAGGCTGCCAACGACCTCTTTTATAACATCATGTCCCGCCAGCTGGGCGAGATGGACTACACCGGCCAGGAGGCTCTCTACCCCGGCGGCACCTTCCCGGCCGGGGAGGGATATGAGACGGAGTTTCATGTGCTGGACTTCACCGAGGACCCCGCCCTCACCGAGGAAAAGCAGGAGCGGGCCTATCTGGAGGCCCGGTTCGTGGCCCGGCGGATCGCTGCCCTCCTGACCGAAGGCTTTCCCGTCTCCGACGGCCGGGGGGGCACCCGGCCTCTGAGGGCGGAGGATGTGGCCATCCTCCTGCGCTCCCCCGGCCCGGTGCGCCACTACTACACCCTGGCCCTGGAGGAGGCGGGGGTGGGCTGGTCTGCCGAGGAGGGGGGAGACCTCTTCCAGACCACGGAGATCTCCGTGGCCCTGTCCTGGCTTCAAATTATCGACAACCCCCGGCAGGACATCCCCCTCCTGGCCGTCCTCCGCTCCCCCCTGGTGGGCTTTACCGGGGACCGGCTGGCGGAGATCCGTACCCTGGCCCAGGGGGATTTCTACACCGCCCTGACCCGTGCCGGGGAGGAGGGCTGGGAGGACTGCGCCGCCTTCCTGGACCAGCTGGCCGCCCTGCGCTTCGGGGCGGGGGAGCAGAGCAGCCACCAGCTGCTGTGGGACCTCTACCGGCGCACGGACATGCTGGAGGTCTTTGGGGCCATGCCCGGCGGGGAGAAGCGCCGGGAGAATTTGCTGGCCTTTTATCAGCTCGCCCGCCGCTTTGAGGGAACCGGCCACAAGGGCCTCTTCGGCTTCCTGCTCCATTTAGAGCGGGTGCAGAACAGCGGCGGCCTGCGCCAGACCCCCGGCGCCCCCAAGGAGGAGGCGGGGGTGAAGATCCTATCCATCCACCGCTCCAAGGGCTTGGAGTATCCCGTGGTCTTTCTCTGCGGCCTGGGGCGGCGCTTTAACTACACGGACCTGCAAAAACCCGTCCTCTTCCACCCCAAGCTGGGCCTGGGGCCCAAGGGGCTGGACCGGGAGACCATGGTGACCTTCCCCACCCTGGCCCGGACGGGGGTGGCTCTGGCCCTGAAAAAGGAGCTGCTGGCGGAGGAGATGCGCCTGCTCTATGTGGCCATGACCCGGGCCAAGGAAAAGCTCATCCTCACCCACAGCCTGTCCTACGGGGTCTCGGACCTGAAAAACCTGGCCGAGAGCGTCAGTGTCCCCGCCGACCCCCGGGTGCTGGCGGGATGCAGCAGCGTGGGCCAGTGGCTTTTGCTCACCGCCCTGGCCCGGCCGGAGGGGGAGGCCCTGCGCCGGGCCATGGACCGGGAGGACCTCCCCCTCCCCGCCGTCCACTTCGGCCCTCCCTGGAAGATCTTCTATCACGGGGGCGCCGTCTCCCAGGAGGTCATCCGCCCCACCGCCCGCCGGGACCAGGAGGAAGGAGAACTGCCGCCGGTGGAGGACCTGCTGGCCCGCCTGACCTGGCAGGACCCCTACGCCCAGGCCGCCGCCACCCCTGCCAAGGTCACCGCCACCCAGGTGGCGGAGCAGGGGGAGGAGGAGCCGGGCATCTTCCTTCTGCGAGACCAGGAAAAACAAGGCCCCGCCCCCTTCACCCGCCCCCAGTTTGCCCAGCAGCGCCTGGGCCTCACCCCCGCCCAGCGGGGCACGGCGGTGCACACGGTGATGCAGAGCATCCGCCTGGACCAGACCGAGACAACAGACCAGGTCCGCCGGGAGTTAGAGCGCCTGACGGCAGGGGAGTACCTCACCCCCCAGCAGGCCCAGGCGGTGGACCCTGCCTGGGTGACTGCCTTCTTTGCCAGCGACCTGGGCCGGCAGATGAAGGCCAGCGACAGCCTGTGCCGGGAGGCCCCCTTCTCCGTCCTGGCCCCCGCCGGCCGCTTCTTCCCCAACGCCCCGGCAGGGGAGCAGGTCCTGCTGCAGGGGGTCATCGACTGCTGGTTCCGGGAGGGGAAGGGCATTACTCTGGTGGACTTCAAAACCGACCGGGTCACCCCCCAGACCGCCCCGGACCGGGCCCAGCGCTACCAGGGCCAGCTGGCGGCCTACGCCTACGCCCTGGAGCAGGTCACGGGCATTCCCGTCACCCGGCGGGTGCTGTGGTTCCTCTATGCCGGGGTGGGGGTGGAGCTGCGTGAGAAAAAAAGCGGATAATTCTGAAAAAAAGAGTTGCATTTTTCCGCAGATGGTGGTATTATATGTTACGCGCTTATGGAGCGCACCTATTTTTTGAGATCAGAAAGAGGTGAACACGCATGAAGGAAGGCATCCATCCCAATTATGAGCAGACCACAATCCGTTGTGCTTGTGGCAACGTGATCGAGACAAGATCTACTAAGAAGGACATCCGAGTAGAAGTTTGCTCCAAGTGTCACCCCTTCTTCACCGGCAAGCAGAAGATGGTGGATACTGGCGGACGCGTCAGCCGCTTCAACAAAAAGTTCGGTTTGGAAAACTAAAAGATCCTGTCTTTGGACCCGTGCCCTCCCGGCACGGGTTTTTCCGTCCCCTTTGTCGAAAAAAACCGGGGCTCCCGCCCCGGGCCCCTGCATAGACTGGAAAAGACCTGCTTGCCCGCATTTGAACAGGAGGTATTGCCATGTTTCAGACCATCGACCCCAAACAGCTCCAGGAGAACGTCTTTTCCCTGCTGGCTGACCGCTGGACCCTCATCACTGCCGGCACCCCCGGCCACTGCAACACCATGACCGCCAGCTGGGGGGGCCTGGGGGTGCTGTGGAACAAGCCCATGGCCACCATCTACATCCGGCCCCAGCGGTATACCTTTGAATTTTTGGAAAAGTACGACACCTTCACCCTCTCCTTCTTCTCCCCCCAGTGGAAGAAGCAGCTGGCCCACTGCGGGGCGGTCAGCGGCCGGGACGAGGACAAATTCGCCGCCTGCGGCTTCCATGTGGCGGCGGCAGGCCAGGCCCCCTACATCCAGGAGGCCGACCTGGTGCTGGTGTGCAAGAAACGCTATTGGAACGACCTGGACCCGGCTCACATGGACGCCGAGGCTTTGACCAATTACCAGGCCAAGGACTACCACCGCATGTATCTGGGAGAAATCACCCAAGTGCTGGTGCGGGCCTGAGAACACCACAAAGGAGGTCCTTATGACCGACCACATCACCGAAGAGAAACGCAACCGGGCCGTCCTGGTGGGCCTGAGCGCCAACAGCCTGCCCCGGGAGGACAACGCCAGCGAGACCAGCCTGGAAGAGCTGGAGGACCTGTTGGAGACGGCAGGGGGGGAATGCGTGGGCAGCGTCCTGCAGCACCGGGACGCCCCCGAGGCCCGCACCTTCATCGGCGAGGGCAAGGTGGCCGAGGTGGCCGAGCTGGTCCGCGCCCAGGAGGCCGACCTGGTGGTCTTTGACAACGAGCTCTCCCCCTCCCAGCAGCGGGTGCTCACCGAAGAGATGGGGGCCCAGGTCATCGACCGGGCGGGGCTCATTTTAGACATCTTTGCCCAGCGGGCCCGGACCAAGGAGGGCCGGCTCCAGGTGGAGCTGGCCCAGTACAAATACCTCCTGCCCCGGCTGACGGGCATGTGGGGCCATCTGGTGCGCCAGACGGCCTCCGGGGGCAAGTCCCCCATCGGCACCCGCGGCCCCGGTGAGACCCAGCTGGAGACCGACCGCCGCCACATCCGCCGGAAAATCGCCAAGCTCACCGAAGACCTGGAAGAGGTCCGGCGCATCCGGGCGGTCCAGCGGGACCGGCGGGAGAAGAACGAGATCCCCGTGGTGGCCATCGTGGGCTACACCAACGCGGGGAAATCCACCCTCTTAAACGCCCTGACCGACGCGGGCATCCCCGCCCGCAACCGGCTCTTTGACACCCTGGACACCACCACCCGGACGTTGGAGATCTCCGACACCTGCACGGTGCTCATCTCCGACACGGTGGGCTTTATCCGCAAGCTCCCCCACCACCTGGTGGAGGCCTTCAAGGCCACCCTGGAGGAGTTAAGCTATGCCGACCTCATCCTCCACGTCATCGACTCCTCCAACCCCGAGTGGCGGGACCAGGTAGCCGTGGTGGAGAGCCTCATCTACCAGCTGGGGGCCCAGGCCACCCCCCGCATCGACGTGTTCAACAAAGCCGATGTGTATGTGGGGGAGATCCGTCCCCACGGGGAGGACATCGTCTCCATCTCCGCCAAAACCGGGGAGGGGCTGGACCAGCTGCTGGCCATGATCGGCAAGCGCCTGGACACGGGCTTCCACCGGGTGACCCTGGCCCTGCCCTACGACAAGGGGGGCGTGCTGGACATGCTCTACCGGGATGCCAAGGTGGAGTCGGTGGAGTACGGCGAGGCCATCCAGGTGGTGGCCGTGTGCAACGAAAAGACCGCCGGCCAGGTCCGGGACTATATCGTGGACGGCTGGCAGCCGCCGAAAGAATTCTGGGAGGACTGATACCATGGCGGAATACTACGTCCCCGCCCGGGACAGCGAGACAGAATTTACCGAAAAGCGCTCCCGGTTCATCGGCCACCTCTGGCGGGTGGAGACCGAGGAGGAGGCCCGGGAGAAGATCGCCCAGATGAAAGCCAAATACTACGACGCCCGCCACAACTGCTGGTGCTATCTCCTGCGGGAGGGGGGCGTGACCCGCTACTCCGACGACGGCGAGCCCCAGGGCACCGCCGGCCAGCCCATGCTGGAGGTCTTCCGGCGGGAAGGGGTGGAGAACGTCTGCTGCGTGGTCACCCGCTACTTCGGCGGGGTCCTGCTGGGCACCGGCGGCCTGCTGCGGGCCTATACCCGCTCGGCCAAGGATGCCCTCACCGAGGCGGGCATCGCCGTGGTGCGCCAGTGGGCCCGGACGGTGGTGGAGTGCCCCTACCCCCTGCTGGAGCGGATGAAGCAGGAGATCGCCGCCGCCCAGGGGATCCTGGGGGAGATCGAATACGGCGCCCAGGTGCGCATCCCCGCCCTGCTGCCGGCAGAGCACTGGCCGGCCTATCAGGCCAGGATCACGGAAGTGACGGCGGGAAAGATCGCCGCGGAAAAACTGGGGGAGACCTTCCAGGCCGCCCCGGTGGAGGGGGCCTGAGCCGGGCCGGTGTTCCCCGGAAAGAGGGGGAAGTTTACAAAAAGTTTTTACTTTCCGGCAGGAAAAGGCGATTTCATTTCGTATAATGGGTAACGTAGACCCCGTGTCTGCCCTGGAAAGACCATCGGAAGGGAAGTGCGTGACCATGTCCCTGCGTGAAATGACCGAAGAACTGGAGCGGCAGAACCTGTCGCCCTATGCCGCCCTGGCGGAAAACTCCCAAGGCCGCCAGCGGCCCATGGAGCCCTGCCAGATCCGCACCTGCTACCAGCGGGATGTGGACCGCATCGTCCACTCCAAATCCTTCCGCCGCCTGATGCACAAGACCCAGGTCTTTCTCCAGCCCGAGGGGGACCACTACCGCACCCGGATGACCCACACCCTGGAGGTGGCCCGGATCTCCCGCACCATCGCCCGGGGCCTGCGGCTCAACGAGGATCTCACCGAGGCCATCGCCCTGGGCCACGACCTGGGCCACACCCCCTTCGGCCACGCCGGGGAGCGGGTGTTAAATGAGATCCTGCCCGGGGGGTTCCGCCACAACGAGCAGTCCCTGCGGGTGGTGGACCGGCTGGAAAACGGCGGCGACGGCCTGAACCTGTGCTATGAGGTCCGCCGGGGCATCCTCTGCCACACCGGGCCGGACAAGGCGGAGACCTTAGAGGGTCAGATCGTCCGTCTGGCCGACAAGATCGCCTACATCAACCACGACATCGACGACGCCATGCGGGGGGGCATCATCTACCCCCTGGACATCCCCCTGGATGTCTCCCAGGTGCTGGGCTTTGACCACGGCGGGCGGATCAACACCCTCACCGGGGACGTGATCCAGGCCAGCCAGGGGAAGGACGAGATCGTCCAGTCCCCCGCCTGCGGACAAGCCATGGCCAAGCTGCGGGCCTTCATGTTCGAGGCCGTCTACCGCAACCCCCGGGCCAAGGGGGAGGAGAGCAAGGCCCAGGAGATGATCGCCCGCCTGTTTGAATACTACCAAAAGCAGCCCGACCGGCTCCCCCCGGATTATCAGGACATCCGCATGCGGGAGGGAGCAGACCGGGCCGTGTGTGACTACATCGCCGGTATGACCGACCACTATGCGGTGGAGAAATACTGTGAGGCATTTATCCCCCTGGCCTGGTCGGTGAAGTAACCGGGAAAGGAGGCTGGTCCATGATTCCATCTGCCTTCATTGATGAGCTGGTGGCCCGCAGCGACATTCTGGACGTGGTCTCCGACTATGTCAGGCTCACCCCCAAGGGGGGGAGCTATTGGGGCCTGTGCCCCTTTCATGGGGAAAAGACCCCCTCCTTCCATGTGCGGCCCGACCGGCAGTCCTATCACTGCTTCGGCTGCGGGAAGGGGGGCGGGGTGGTCTCCTTTGTCATGGAGGTGGAGAACCTGCCCTATGTGGACGCCCTGCGCCTGCTGGCCAAGCGGGCGGGGATGGAGCTGCCCGAAAACACCGACTATCGCGGCCGCCGCAAGCGCAGCCGCCTGCTGGAGCTGAACAAGGAGGCCGCCCGGTATTTTCACAGCCAGCTCCACAGCCCCGTCGGGCGGGAGGGGCTGGCCTACCTCCAGCGCCGGGGCCTGTCCCGGGGCATCATGACCCGCTTCGGCCTGGGCTTCGCCCCCAACAGCTGGGACAGCCTCATCCAGGCCATGGGCCAGAAGGGCTATGACAAAGCCGAGCTGCTGGAGGCCGGCCTGGTGGTGAACAACCAGAAGGGGCGGATCTATGACCGCTTCCGGGGCCGGGTGATGTTCCCCATCATCGACCTGCGGGGGGATGTGATCGGCTTTGGCGGCCGGGTGATGGGGGATGGGGAGCCGAAATACCTCAACTCCCCGGAAAGCCCGGTTTTCAGCAAAAGCCGCAACCTCTTCGCCCTGAACCTGGCCAAGAATACCAAGCTGGGCAGGATCATCCTCACAGAGGGGTATATGGATACCATCTCCCTCTACCAGGCGGGGTTTGACTGCGCCGTGGCCAGTCTGGGCACCGCCCTCACCGCCGACCACGCCAAGCTCCTCTCCCGCTTTACCAAGGAGGCGATCATCTGCTACGATGCCGACAGCGCCGGCATCCAGGCGGCCAACCGGGCCATCCCCCTGTTGGAAAGGACAGGCCTGAAGGTGAGGGTCCTGCGGGTCCACGGGGCCAAGGACCCGGACGAGTTTTTGAAGAAATACGGTCCGGACGCCTTTGCCAAGCTGCTGGACCAGTCGGAAAATTATATGGAATACAACCTGCGGCAGCTGCAGGACAAGTATGACCTGAACGACCCCGTGCAGAAGGCGGAGTTTGCCCGGGAGGGGGCGGAGGTCATCTCCCGGCTGGACAGCCCGGTGGAGCGGGAGGTCTATGCCGGCCAGCTGGCCCAGACCACCGGCGTGGGCAAGGACGCCCTGCTGCAGGAGATCAAACGCTGCCGCAGCCGGCGCTTTTACAAGGCGAAGAAACAGCAGGAGCGGCGCAACCTGACCCCCGTCAACCAGATCCAGCCCAAGGCCCGTCAGATGCGCTATGACAATCCCCGCTCTGCCCGGGCGGAGGAGGGCATCCTGCGCCTGCTGCTGCTGGACAGCTCCCTGGCCAGCCAGGTCCAGGACCTGGCCCCGTCGGCCTTTTCCTCCCCTGTGCTGGGGAAGATCTACGACGTGCTGCTGGACCACCTGCGCCAGGGGCGCCCCCTGCAGCTGGGGAACCTGGAGGGAGAACTGTCCGGGGAGCAGATCCGCCTGCTGGCCGGCATCCTGGGCCAGCCGGTGGCCCTGGAGAACGGGGCGGCGGCCATGGCCGACTATCGGGCCGTGCTGGAAAGCGAACAGATGAAACAGCAAACCACCACCGACGAAGCGGTGCTTTTAGCCGCGCGGGAAAACTATCGGAAAAAGAAAAGCATATAGGAGATGGATAGCATGAGCGAAAAAAAAGCACCGGAGAATAAGCGGGAAAAGGAAAAGCTGATCCACGTCACCGAGGAACAGCTCCAGGCGGGCAAGGCGGAGATCATGAAGATCGTGGCCGGCCTGAACGGGGCGGAGAAGCTGGGTGACCTGCTGGATAAGGGCCGGAAGAAGGGCCGCCTGTCCTCGGGAGAGCTGATGGACGCCCTGGAGGAGATCGACCTGGAGTCCGAGCAGATGGACAAGATCTATGACGTGCTGGAGAACATGGGCATCGACACCGCCGGCGAGGACTACCTGCCCGAGCTCAGCGGTGACAACATGCCCCCCATCGAGGAGATCGAGGAGATCCCCGAGGAGGAGATCGTGGACCCCAACACCCTGGTGGACTCCTTCGGCATCGATGACCCGGTGCGCATGTACTTAAAGGAGATCGGCAAGGTGGA
>DXEA01000157.1 GCA_019115225.1 Candidatus Evtepia faecigallinarum | reverse complement strand
GCTCATGGGGATGCTCGTGGTCATGGTCATGATGGTGCTCGTGGGGATGCTCGTGGTCGTGATCGTGATGGTGCTCATGGGGATGCTCGTGGTCATGATCCTCATGATGGTGCTCGTGGGGATGCTCATGGTCATGGTCATGATGATGTTCATGCTCATGGTCATGATGGTGGTGATGATGATGCGCCTCATCATGGGCAGCCTGCTCGGCAGCCAGGCGGGCCAGCTCCTCCTTCAGGGTGTCCTTGTTCTCCATGGTCTCCAGAATGAGCTTGCCGTCCAGCTCCTCCCAGGGGGTGGTGATGATGGGGGCGTTGGCGTTGTGCTCCCGCAGCAGGGCCACCGCGTCCAGGAGCTTCTGCTCCTTCATGCCGCCGGTGCGGCTGAGGACGATGGCGGCGGCGTGCTCGATCTGGTTGTTGTAGAACTCCCCAAAGTTCTTCATATACAACTTGCACTTGGTGGCGTCGGCCACGGTGACGAAGGCGTTGAGCTGGATGTTGGGGTTGTTGAGCCGCTGGACCGCCCCGATGACATCGGAGAGCTTGCCCACCCCGGAGGGCTCGATGATCACCCGGTCAGGCTGGAAGTGATAGAGCACCTGCTCCAGCGCCTGGCCAAAATCCCCCACCAGGCTGCAGCAGATGCAGCCGGAGTTCATCTCGGTGATCTCCACCCCGGAGTCCTTCAAAAAGCCGCCGTCGATGCCGATTTCCCCGAACTCATTCTCGATGAGCACCAGTTTTTCCCCCCGGTAAGCCTCTTCGATGAGCTTTTTGATGAGGGTCGTCTTGCCGGCGCCCAGAAAGCCGGAAAAGATATCAATTTTTGTCATGACTGTTCCTCCTTTATGGCCGCGCCTGGGCGGACCATCGTTTTCGTACTGCTTCGTCCGCCGGGCGCCATTGGCTGCCCTGCCGGACCCCATCCCGGACAAAGGCCCGCTGGATGGCGTTGAGGACCCGTTTCTTGTCGGCGCTCCACAGGGGGGCCAGCAGGTCCCGCTTGGCCCCGTCGCCGGTGAGCCGGTGGATCACCAGGTCCGGGGGGAGGACCGCCAGACAGTCCTCTAATATCCCAATATATTCCTCCAACGTCAGGACGGGGACCTTCCCCGCCCGGTACGCCGCGGCCAGGTCGGTGCCCTCCAGCACATGGAGCAGCTGGAGCTTGATGCCGTCGGCCCCGCTGCGGCCCACATAGCGGGCCGTGGCGGCCATATCGGCGGCCGTCTCCCCCGGCAGGCCCAGGATCACATGGGTAATGACCTCCAGCCCTGCTTTCTTTAACTGCCCCACCGCCGCGTCATACACCGGCAGCTCATACCCCCGGCGGATGTAGCGGGCGCTGTCCGGGTGGATGGTCTGTAGCCCCAGCTCCACCCAGACGGGCTTTTCCCGGTTCAACTCCTCCAGGAGCCGGATTACCTCCGGCCCCAGGCAGTCCGGCCGGGTGGCCACGGACAGGGCCACGATCTCCGGCGGGGCCATGGCCTGGCGGAAGAGCGTTTCCAGATAGGGCACCGGCCCATAGGTGTTGGTAAAGCTCTGAAAATAGGCGATGTAGCGGCCCGACTTCTCCTTGGCCGCCACCCGCGCCTTGGCCTCTTCCAGCTGCCCTGCCACGTCCTGACAGGCGGGGGCGGCGAACTCCCCCGCCCCCTTGGCCCCGCAGAAGATGCATCCGCGCCGGCCCAGGGTCCCGTCCCGGGTGGGGCAGGTCATGCCGCCGTCTAAGGCCAGTTTATAGACCTTGCCCCCAAAGCGGGCCTGCATGGCCTGATGAAAGGAACGATAAACCATCAGTCCGGGGGGATCTCGTCCTGGCTGCCCACGCAGAACATGGTAAAGGTCCCCTCACACAGCAGCTTGCCACTGTCGTCCTTGATCTGCACGCCCACCACGCAGATGGTGGTGCCCCGGCTCTTAACCTTGCCTTCGGCAATCAGGTGGTCCTGCCTGGTGTTGCGGTAGAAGGAAAAGCTGTTGTCCACCGTCACATAGCGCATGCCGTTGCTGCGGGCTGCCCCGCCGGCGGCGCAGTCGGCCATGGTGAGGAACATGCCTCCGTGGACCGCCCCGTACAGGTTGCGGTTTTCCCGCTTCAAGTGGGCCTCCACCACCGCGTGGTCCTTCTCCATGACCGTCAGACGAATGCCGTTGTGGAGCATGAAGGAGTTTTTGTTGTTGGTGGCGTCGATCATCGCCTGAAAGTCCACGCGCATCCTCCCTTTCTTTGGTCACAGCAGGATGAAGGTCACGCCGTTGTTGTAGCGGTCCAAGTCTCTGTCCTGGCGCAGCTCCTGGCAGCGGACAAAGGCCTGACGGGTGGCCTCTTCAAAAATAGAAAACTTCTCGCCGGGCACGAAGTCCCGGATAACCCCCTGGCTTTTCAGGCGGGTCAGATATTTCCGGCTCTCGGTGCGGATGCGCCCGCCGGTGCCCGAGGAGCCGTAGCCATGGATGATCTTCAAAACGGTGCAGCCCAGCTTCCGGCTGTGGTGGAGCTCAAAGGTCAGGCGCTTGATGGCCTGGTCCACATGGGGCATGCCGGCCTCCAAGTTGACCTCCCGCAGCAGGGCGCCCTTTCCGCCGGCCACGTCACTGGCCGCAGTGCTTGCGGCACTGCTCCAAAAAGAAGTCAAAGATCTTCTGGCCGTCGGGCAGTCCGTCGGCCCCGGTCATCTGCTCCGGGTGGAACTGGACGGTCCAGATGGGCAGGCTGCCATGCTGGGTGGCCTCCAGCAGGCCGATCTCATCCCAGGCAGTGCCATAAAGGCCCTGGCCCAGCTTGTAGTTGGCCTGGTGGTGGGAGCTGTTGACGGTCATCTCCTGGCCGTACAGGTCGCCCAGCATGGTGTACACGGCCAGACGGATGGGATGGCTCCGGTTCTCCCCGTCCAGAGTCTGGTCGTGAATCTCCAGGAGCTTGGGGGGCAGATCCTGGTAGATGTTGCCCCCCAGGGCGATGTTCACCACCTGGTGGCCCCGGCAGATGCCCAGGATGGGCTTGTTTTCATAGACACAGCGGCCCACCAAGGCCAGTTCGATCTGATCCCGCTGGCGGTCAATCTCCCGGGAACCCTGGTTGCGCTCCATAAACTCCGACGGGTCTACGTCGCCGCCGCCGGCCAGGATCAGCCCGTCAAAGTCCATCTCAGGGTCGGGGCAGTGATAGGACAAGGGCTCTCCCCCGGCCTTTTCCACCGCGGCCTCATACAGGCCGCTGCTCTCCGGGGACCGGGAAATCAAAATACGAGGTTTCACTGGCATTCCTCCTCTATTGCAATGGTGGCAGACGGAATCCTCTGCCTGGTATGGTTTCGTCGCTTGTGGCTATTATAACACACCGGGACCGGGGTTGCACCTGTCTTTTCTCCGGCACGGCAAAGACGCACCGAGACCTCGGTGCGTCTTTGCTACGGACCGACGAATCCTCGCCGCCGTGGGGTATCTTAGTACATGGCCCCGCTCATGTCGGCTGCAGGCATCCCGGCGCCGGTGGCGGAGGGGGGCTGCAGGCGGTCGCCCACCAGGGCCTCGGTGGTCAGCAGCATGGCGGAAATGGAGGCGGCGTTCTCCAGGGCGGAACGGGTGACCTTGGTGGGGTCCACGATGCCGTTGGAGATCATGTCGCAGTAAACTTCCTTATAGGCGTCGAAGCCATAGCCCACTTCGCCGCTGCTCTTGACCTTCTCCAGGATGAC
>DXEA01000156.1 GCA_019115225.1 Candidatus Evtepia faecigallinarum | reverse complement strand
TTGAGCAGGTCCTTGCAGGCGTTGATGGTCACCCGGATGAGCCAGGCCTTCTCGTGTTCGTCGCTTTCAAAGGATACGGAGCTGAGGACATAGTTCAGAAACACCGTCTGAAATATGTCCTCGGTATCAGCGTGATTTTTTAAGTGCATCATACACAGCCGCCGAACGGTGTCGCCATAGCGTTCGATGGCCCGGATCGCCTCTTGTTCGCTCCGCATCTTGGCCTCTCCTTATGGTGTGTTATCTCCGGCAGCCCCCTCCGTGGCCGCTGCCGTGGTGGCCGCCCTGGCCGCCGGTGTAGTTGTCACAGACCCCGTCGCCGTCTGCGTCCGCATAGCCGCCGCCCTGGCCGCAGCCGGTGCCCCGGTTGTCACAGATGCCGTCGCCGTTGGCGTCAGTGTAGTTGCTGCCCCAGGCGGCGTGGCAGACGCCGCAGGTGTCGCAGACCCCGTCGCCGTTGGCGTCCACATACCGGCACACGCCGGTGCCCGTGGCGCCGGTGCCGTGGTGGCGGCCGCCGGGGCCGGCGGCAAAGGCGGCGGTGACCCCCACGGCCAGGATCACCAGACCGATCAGAATACCCAGCAATGTCTTTTTCATTCTCTGTTCCTCCTTGTCGTTTTGGTTTCTGACTTCACAATTTATACGACCGGGAGGGGGAAATCCATTCAGAATTTCCAAAAAAATTTTTCCGCCGAGAAAAATCCGCCTCCCCCGGCTTGCCGGGGGAGGCGGTGGGCGATCAGTTGATCTTCAGGTTCTCCCAAAGGGTGTTCATGTAGTCGAGCATGTCGTTGTCCAGGTTGCGGTAGGCCAGCTGGTTGTACTTGGTGGCAAAGTCCGCGGTGTCGGGATAGAGGATGGCCATGGCCTCCTCGCCCATATCCTCCTGGTAGGTGGCGTTGTCATAGACCAGGGAGTTGGGGGAGGCATACCAGATGTACTCGGCGTTGGCGATGGCGGGCTCTTCGCTGAGCATGTAGTTGATAAAGATCTCCGCCAGCTCCTGGTTCTGGCAGCAGGAGGGGATGCACATGGCGTCGACGAAGTAGTTGGTGGGCTCGGGATAGTAGAACTGCAGGTCCACGGTGTCTGCCTGGGCGTCCACCATGGTGAAGTAGTCACCGGCATAGTAGGCGCCGATGGAGGCCTCGCCGGACTCCATGGCGTTGAAGATCTCGTCCATCACATAGGCCTTCACCAGGGGGCGCTGGGCCAGCAGGGAGTCCAGGGCCTGGTCCCACTGGGCCTTGTCGGTGGTGTTCACATCAATGCCGTCCTTGTACATGGCGGTGCCGAAGGCGTCCCGGGAGTTGTTGAACTGGAGGATCTTGCCGCTGTACTTCTCGTTCCACATCAGGTCCCAGCCGCCCACGTCGGCCTGGTCCACCTGGTTGGCGTCGTAGATGATGCCCACGATGCCGTAGGTGTAGGGGACAGAGTACTCGTTGTTCTCGTCATAGTACAAGCCCTTGAAGCTGTCGGCGATGTACTGGTAGTTGGGAATGTTGTCAAAGTTCAGGGGCAGGAGCATGTCCTCCTCCTTCAGACGGGCGATCATGTAGTCGGAGGGGATGATGACGTCATAGCTCACAGCGCCGCTCTTGAGCTTGGCGTACATGTCCTCGTTGCTGGCAAAGGTGGTGTAGTTGACCTTCACCGGCTGGCCGTAGGTCTCCTCATACCAGGCCTCGAAGGCCTTGATGGTGTCCAGGGAGTCGTCCGAGCCGTCGGAGATGTACTCGCCCCAGTTGTACACGTTCAGGGTCAGGGTGTCCCCGCCGCCGCAGCCGGCCAGGGACAGGCACAGGCTGAGGGTCATCACCAGAGCCAGGGCCAGAGCCAGGAATTTCTTTTTCATGTCTCATTTCTCCTTTTCATCAAAATGTGGGTGGTACTATCGTAACCGCAGGTGCGGCAGAGGATACCAGACAGGTCAGTCCGCCTTGCCCTTCCGGCGGGCCTTTTGCCGGTCGTTCTCGTCCCGGTCGGCCAGGTTGCTCAGCAGCAGCAGGATGAGGATGGCAAAGAAGATGATGGTGGCCAGGGCGTACATCTTGGGGGTTACCGTCTTCTTGGTCATGCTGTAGATGCGGATGGGCAGGGTCTCAAAGCCGTTGCCGGTGGTAAAGTAGCTGATGACGAAGTCGTCCAGGGAGAGGGTGAAGGCCATGATGAAGCCGGTGAGGATGCCGGGGAAAATTTCTGGCAGCTCCACCTTGAGAAAGGCCCGCAGGGGGGTGCAGCCTAAGTCCATGGCGGCCTCGGGCAGGGCCTTGTCCATCTGGCGCAGCTTGGGCAGCACCTGGAGGATGACGAAGGGGAGGCTGAAGGTGATGTGGGCGATGAGGATGGTGCCGAAATTCAGGCTGGTGGCCAGGCCCATCATCCGGCCCACAAAGACGAACATGAGCATGAGGGAGATGCCGGTGATGATCTCGGGGTTGACCATGGGCAGGTTGGTCACCGTGTTCATGGCCGCCCGCATGGGCCGGCTGCGCAGCTTGTTCATGCCCACGGCGGCGGCGGTGCCCATGAGGGTGGCGAGAATGGCCGAGCACAGGGCCAGGATGAGGGTGTTGCGCAGGGCCTCCAGGGTGTTGGAGTCCCCCAGCAGCTCCTCATACCAGTACAGGGAGAAGCCGGAAAAGACCGACAGGCTGTTGCCCTGGTTGAAGGAAAAGACCAGCAGGATGGCGATGGGGGCGAAGAGAAAGATGAAGATGATGGCCGTATAGACCTTGGCAATGGGTTTCATCGCTCACAGCCCTCCTTCCACATGGCGTCCGGCCAGCTTCCGCATGACCGCCATGCACACCAGCAGCAGGATCATGAGGATGAAGGCGATGGCGGCGGCGAAGTGGAGGTTGTTGGCCACATACTGGCCCTCGATCACGTCGCCGATGAGCATGATCTTGCCGTCGCCTAACTTTTGGGAGATGTAGAAGGTACTCACCGACGGGATGAGCACCATGGTGATGCCCGAGATCACCCCGGGCAGGCTCAGGGGCCAGATGACCCGGCGCAGGACGCCGAGGGTGTTGCAGCCCAGGTCCCGGGCGGCCTCGATGAGGCGGGTGTCCATCTTGGCCATGATGGAGTACAGGGGCAGGATCATATAGGGGATGTAGTCATAGACCATGCCGATGACCACGGCCCCCTCGGTGCCGATGATGTGCACGTTGGGCAGGTGGAGCAGGGAGAGGAAGTTGTTCAGAATTCCCGTGTCCTGCAGAATGGTCATCCAGGCATAGGTGCGGATGAGGAAGTTCATCCACATGGGGATCATGACGATGGTCAGGAAGATCTTCTGGGTCCTAGGCTCGGCCCGGGCCATGATGTAGGCCAGGGGATAGGCCAGCACCAGGCAGATGACCGTGGAGATCACCGCCAGCTTCAACGAGCGCCAGAAGATGAGCAGATAGGTCCGCACCTCCTGGGTGGACCCGTCCTCCTGGAGGATGCTGGAGGTGGAGACGAAGAACCGCTGGACGTTTTCCAGGGTGAACTGGAAGTTGTTGTCCGTAAAGGCGTAGTAGGCCACAAAGACCAGGGGGACCAGCACGAACAGGACCGCCCAGATGGTATAGGGGGTCAGGGAGAGGTGGTCGGCCCGGAGGACCCGCCGCCGGTCCTGGGAGACGGTGTTTTTCATTCGTCCTCCTCCTCGGTGACCTCAGACAGCTCGTCCAGCTCGTTGGAGAAGGAGGAGTAGTCCCCGTACAGGTCAGAATATTCCGACTTTTTCATGATGTGGATGGCGTCAGGCTCCAGCTCGATGCCGATGTGCTCGTCCACGTCCACAAAGTCGGTGGTCTGGATCATCCACTTAAAGCCGCCCACATCCACGATGATCTCGTAGTGGACCCCCATGAAGGTCACCGAGGTGACAACGCCGGTGAGCTGGCCCTTCTCCACGGGGACAATATCCACGTCCTCCGGGCGGACCACCACGTCCACGGGGACGTTTTTTCCAAAATCCTTGTCCAGACATTGGAAGGTCTGGCCGGAGAAGGAGACCTTGTAGTCCTCCAGCATCACCCCGTCGAGGATGTTGCTCTCGCCGATGAAGTCGGCCACAAAGGCGTTGACAGGCTCGTTGTAGATGTCGATGGGGGTGCCGATCTGGTGGATCTTGCCCTCGGACATGACCACCACCGTGTCGGACATGGACAGGGCCTCCTCCTGGTCGTGGGTGACAAAGACGAAGGTGATGCCCGTCTGCTTCTGGATCTTTTTCAGCTCCACCTGCATGTCCTTGCGCAGCTTTAAGTCCAGGGCGCCCAGGGGCTCGTCCAGCAGCAGCACCTGGGGGTGGGCCACCAGGGCCCGGGCGATGGCCACCCGCTGCTGCTGGCCGCCGGAGAGACGGGTGACGGAGCGGTGCTCAAAGCCCTTCAGGGCCACCAGGGAGAGCATCTCGGTGACCTTGGCCTCGATCTCGGCCTTGGGGACCTTCTTCTCCCGCAGGGGGAAGGCCACGTTTTCAAAGACGTTCAGGTGGGGGAAGAGGGCGTACTTCTGAAAGACGGTGTTGACGTTGCGCTTGTAGGGGGGCACGTCGTTGATGGACTTGCCCAGAAAGACCACCTCCCCCTCGTCAGGGGTCTCGAAGCCGCCGATGAGCCGGAGGATGGTGGTCTTGCCGCATCCGGAGGGGCCCAGGAGGGTGATGAACTCGTTGTCGTAGATATTCAGGTTGATGTTTTTCAGCACCGGCTCTCCGTCAAAGGACTTGGAGATGTTTTTCAGCTCGATGATCTTTTTCATACACGCCTCCCGTGAAAGAAAAAAAGTGACTGCGTGCCACTGGGCACACAGTCACTTGGAAAGGCTCCACAAAATTCCCCCGGAACAGGGGAGGGGATGGGGAGAAATCAGGAGATGAGAGTCTATATAGCAAAGAAACTTACTTTTACTACTCTTATTGACCATTTCACAAGTTTGCATGCCCGTTCAGGCGCTGCGTGCCCGTCAGGGCACCGGTTTATAGTTACCAACTTATAAAACTTGGGCTTTGAACCCAATCAATAAGGCAACAGAAGTTGCCGCCGCATCATGCGGAACTCGGCATTCGACCCGGCTGTCCGTGTGGCCTTAGCCTTGGGGCAAACCTGCCCGTCCGGCGGTCGCGTCTTGCTTTGGAAAGACTCAAAAACCTGATTTTCCAATTTAAGATGGGAGTATTTTAACAGAAAAAGCCCTGGCTGTCAAGAAAGGAAACGGGAAAAAAGGGGAACGGTCCCGAACGGGTCACCGGGGGGAGAAGGCCGGAAAATACTCCTGGACAAAGTCCACCGTATCCACCGTCCACTCCCGGCCGTTGAGGCCGGCCAGGCAGCCGGCGTCGCTGGTGAAGCGGAAGGCCAGCTTGTAGGAGTACAGGGCCTGGCCCCCGGTGCGGCCGTAGCGTCTGTTGTCCTTTTCCCGGCCGTATTTGCCGTCCCCCAAGAGGGGATGGCCGGCGGCAGCGAACTGGGCCCGGATCTGGTGGGTGCGGCCGGTGATGAGGCGGCACTCCATGAGGGAGAGGCCCTTGCCCTTGGCCAGGGTGCGGTAGAGGGTGACGGCGGTGCGGCCGCCGGGGACGGGCTTTCCGTAAACGGAGACCTGCTTTTTGGCCTCGTCCTTGAGCAGGAAGCCCTCTAACTTTCCCTCCGGGGGATTTATGGTCCCCAGGATGAGGCAGAGGTAGGACTTCTCCACCTCCCGGTCCTGGATCTTCTGGTTCATGATGCGCAGGGTCTCCGCGTTCTTGGCGGCGATGACGATGCCGCCGGTGTTGCGGTCGATGCGGTTGCACAGGGCGGGGGCGAAGGAGTTCTCCCAATAGGGGCTCCACTCCTTCTTCTGATACAGATACGCCTGGATGTGGGTGATGAGGGTGTTCACCCGCTCCCGATCGTCGGGGTGGACCAGCAGGCCGGGGCGCTTGTTGACCAGCAGGAGGTTTTCGTCCTCATATAAAATATCCAGCTGGGGCTTGAAGACCGACAGGAAGGCGTTTTCCTGGGTGGGGGTGTCGAAAAACTCGTCGTTAATATATAATTGTAAGGTATCCCCCTTCACCAGCCGGGTGTCCCGCTTGGCCCCCTTGCCGTTGAGCTTGACCCGCTTGAGACGGATGTACTTCTGGGCCAGGGGACCGGGCAGCAGGGGGAGGGTCTTGGCCAGCCAGCGGTCCAGGCGCTGGCCGGCGTCGTTGGGGCCTATGGTGAATTCCCGCATGGGTACACAACCTTTCCTGAAAAAAGTGATGGTTTCCTCTTGACGCCGGGGAGAAAGTGGTGTATTCTATCGTTTTGACGGCGGTTGTGAGGTTTTTCATGTTCTTCCGGTCCCCAGTATACCATGGATCACGGAAAATTTGAAGAAAGTATTTGACAACCGCGCCTTTTTTTGATATAATAATCGCTGTACCATGTGAGGATTGTGCTATGCGACTGGATCTTCGTCCGATCATTCATGTACCCGGTGCCAGCCTTCCCTTCTCCTTCACCCTGGACCTGCGCCAGGAGGAGTTTTTCGGGGAGCACCCCATCTCCCAGCCGGTGACGGTGGAGGGTGTGGTGGAAAACATCGCCGATGTGCTGGTGCTCCAGGGCCAGGCCAGGTCTGTGCTGGACCTTACCTGCGACCGGTGCATGAGCCCCTTTCAGCAGGAAAAGGCAGTAGACCTGCACTGCCTGCTGGCGGAAAGCCTGGAGGGGGAAGAGGACGAGGGCGAGATCGTCCTGCTGGACCAGGGCGAGCTGGACGTGGGCGAGCTGGCCTACACGGCCTTCATCCTCGATATGGATACCAAACACTTGTGCTCAGAAGACTGCAAGGGTCTTTGCCCCGGCTGCGGCGCCAACCTGAACCAGGAGCCCTGCCGGTGCAAGAAGCAGGCCGATCCCAGATGGGCCGCGCTCGAGCAGCTACTTGATAAAAACTGAGTAGTAACCAATCCACTTTGCCCGACAGGGCATCACCAAGGAGGTGTCTTGAAATGGCGGTTCCGAAGAGTAAAGTCTCGAAGCAGAGACGGGATAAGCGGCGTGCCAACTGGAAGCTGGCAGCTCCCGCAGTCACGACCTGCCCCAAGTGCGGCGCGTTCCGGCTGCCCCACCGGCTGTGCAAGGCCTGCATGACCTATGACGGCAAGGTGTTCGGCCAGGTGCAGCAGGAGAACTAATAGGGAAAAAGAAAGAGGGGGAGAGCCCCTCTTCTTTTTTTCTCTTTTTTGAGCCCGGCGGCCCGCCGCTGCCGGAGAGGAAGGGGAGGTGCCCATGTCCCGCACGAAGATCCAGGCCGTGACCCCCGGCTCGCCCGCCCATGGGGCGGGGATCCGGGTGGGGGAGACCCTGGCGGCCATCAACGGCCATCCCATTGTGGATGTGCTGGACTACAAATACTATTCCTATGACCCGGAGCTGGAGCTCACCCTCACCGGGGAGGACGGCCGGCGGCAGGTGACCCTGTCCAAGGACGTGGGGGAGGACCTGGGGCTGACCTTTGAGACCTATCTCATGGACCGGGCCCGGTCCTGCGCCAACCAGTGCGTCTTCTGCTTCGTGGACCAGATGCCCCGGGGGATGCGGGATACCTTATATTTTAAGGATGACGACGCCCGGCTGTCCTTTCTCATGGGCAACTACATTACCCTGACCAACCTGAGCAAGCGGGAGCTTCAGCGGATCTGCGATCTGCACATCTCCCCCATCAACATCTCCGTCCACGCCACCGACCCGGAGGTGCGCCGGGTGCTCTTGGGCAACCGGAAGCGGGGGGGCGAGTGCCTGGCCATCATGAAGGATTTTGCCCAGGCGGGCATCGTGATGAACTGCCAGATCGTGGCCTGTCCGGGCCTGAACGACGGGGCCGTGCTCCAACAGAGCATGGAGGACCTGGCCGCCCTCTATCCCCAGGTGAAGAGCGTCTCGGTGGTCCCGGTGGGCCTGACCAAGTACCGCCAGGGCCTCTACCCCCTGCGCCCCTACACCCCCGAGGAGGCCCGGGCGGTGGTGGCCCAGGTGGAGGCCTTTGGGGAGAAGTGCCTGCAGGAGCAGGGCAGCCGCATCTTCTGGTGTTCCGACGAGTTCTACCTCCAGGGGGACCTCCCCCTGCCCGAGGATGAATTCTATGAGGAGTACACCCAGCTGGAAAACGGCGTGGGGATGCTCCGCCTGCTGGCGGTGGAACTCCACGGGGCCTGTCTGGGGGCCCCGGAGAACATCCCGGTGGAGCCCTTCTCCATCGCCACCGGGGTGGCTGCCGCCCCCTTCCTGCGAGAAATCATTGACAGGGCGGCGGAGAAATGTCATACTAAATTGGATTACCAAATCTATCCTGTCATCAACCGCTTCTTCGGAGAGACCATCACCGTGGCCGGGCTGCTCACCGGCCAGGACCTGCTGGCCCAGCTGAAAGGCAAAGCGCTGGGCAGCCGGGTGCTCCTGGCCCAGAATACCCTGCGCCACGGGGAGACGGTCTTTCTGGATGACATGACCCTGGACCAGCTCTCCCAGGGTCTGGGGGTCCCGGTGATCCCGGTGGAGCAGGATGGCTTCGCCCTGTTTGAGGCCATTTTCGGGGTGTGAACCCCTTGGAGAGCTAACTGATTAACTGAGGAAAAGGAGGTCGCTCCCATGGCAAAACCTCTTGTGGCCATTGTGGGCCGGCCCAATGTGGGCAAGTCCATGCTCTTTAACAAGCTGGTGGGCCGCCGGCTGTCTATCGTGGAGGATACCCCCGGCGTGACCCGGGACCGCCTGTACGCCGAGTGCGAGTGGCGGGGCCGGACCTTTGACATTGTGGATACCGGCGGCATCGAGCCGGGTACCACCACGGAGATCCTCTCCTTCATGCGCAAGCAGGCGGAGATCGCCATTCAGAACGCCACGGTGATCGTCTTTCTGTGCGACATTAAGACCGGCCTGACCGCCTCGGACCAGGACGTGGCCAACATGCTCCTGCGCTCCCGGAAGCCGGTGGTGCTGGCGGTGAACAAAATGGACCAGGTGGGCATGACCAACCCGGACATTTTTGAGTTTTACAACTTAGGGCTGGGGGACCCCATCGCCGTCTCCGCCGTCCACGGCCACGGCACCGGGGACCTGCTGGATGCCTGCTTTGAGTACTTCCCAGAGGATGACGGGGAGGAAGAGGACCCGGACGTGATCAAAGTGGCGGTGATCGGCAAGCCCAACGTGGGCAAGTCCTCCCTCATCAACCGCATCCTGGGGGAGGAGCGGGTCATCGTCTCCAACGTGGCCGGCACCACCCGGGACGCGGTGGACAGCTATTTTGAAAATGAGGTGGGCAAGTTCCTCTTCATCGACACGGCGGGGATGCGGAAAAAGTCCAAGGTCAACGACGCCATTGAGAAATTCTCCGTCCTCCGGGCGGCCATGGCCATCGAGCGGGCCGACGTGTGCCTGGTGATGATCGACGCCAACGAAGGGGTCACCGAGCAGGACACCAAGGTGGCCGGCATGGCCCACGAGGCGGGCAAGGCCTGCATCGTGGTGGTCAACAAGTGGGACGCGGTGGAAAAGGACGACAAGACCATGGACAAGATGCGCCAGGACATCCGGCGGGACCTGTCCTACATGACCTACGCCCCCATCCTCTTCATCTCCGCCCTCACCGGCCAGCGGGTGTCCCGGCTCTTCCAGCTGATCAAATATGTGGACGACCAGGCGGCCATGCGCATCACCACCGGCATGCTCAACAGCCTCCTGGCCGACGCCACCGCCCGGGTCCAGCCCCCCACCGACAAGGGCCGGCGGCTGAAGATCTATTACATGACCCAGGCGGGTGTCCGGCCGCCCCATTTCGTCTGCTTCTGCAACGACGCCAAGCTCTTCCACTTCTCCTACCAGCGGTATCTGGAAAACCAGATCCGCGGCACCTTCGGCCTGGAGGGCACCCCCATCCGCCTGACCATCCGCCAAAAGGGCGATAAGGAGGACTGAGGGGCATGGGGCTGACACAATCGACCTTCTCCCTGCTGGGGGAATGGGGGGCCGGGGTGTGGCTGCCGGCCATCCTCACGGCGGCCATCGCCTATTTCTGCGGCTGCTTCAACGGGGCGGTGATCGTCTCCAAGTACATCCTGCGGGACGATGTGCGCACCCATGGCAGCGGCAACGCAGGGCTGACCAATTTTTATCGGACCTTCGGGGGTCCGCTGACCTTTGTGGTCATCCTCACCGACGTGCTCAAGGCCATCGTGGCTGTGCTGGTGGGGGTGTGGCTCACCGGGCAGCTGCTGCCCCTCCCGGACCAGGCGGTCCAGCAGACGGCCACCGCCCTGGCCGAGTATTGGTCCGGCCTGTTCTGCCTGTTGGGGCACATGTTCCCCTTCATGTTCCAGTTCAAGGGGGGCAAGGGCATCCTCTCCGGGGGCACCATCGCCATCATGATCGACTGGCGGGTGGCCCTGGTGGTGTGGGGAGGCTTTCTCATCCTGGCCATCCTGACCCGGTATGTCTCCCTGGGCTCCAGTTCCACGGGCATCACCCTGCCCATCATCACCTGGATCGTCTATCAGGACTGGCTCATTCTGCTCCTGTCCATCATCATCGGGGGACTGATCATTTTCAAGCACCGCTCCAACCTGCGGCGGCTGGCGGCGGGCAACGAGTCCAAATTTACATTCCATCGAACGGGAAAGTGAGGTACTGGCCATGAAGATCGCAGTCTTGGGCAGCGGCGGCTGGGGCACGGCCCTGGCCATGCTGCTGGTGGAAAACGGCCATGAGGTGACCCTGTGGTCCTATCTGGAGGAGGAGTCCCGGCGGCTCCGGGAGACGGGGGAGAATCCCCTGCTGCCCGGGGTGAAGCTGCCCCGGGAGCTCAGCTACACCTGGGACCTGTCCTGCGTGCAGGGATGCGGCGTGGTGGTCATGGCCACCCCCTCCTTCGGGGTGCGGGCTACGGCGGAGCAGATCCGGGACCTGCTGGACCCGGCGGCCATCCTGGTCTCGGTGTCCAAGGGCATTGAGAAGGGGACCTCCCTGCGCATGACCCAGATCATCCGCCAGGCCACCGAGGACCGCTATCCTGTTGTGGCCCTGTCCGGCCCTTCCCACGCGGAGGAGGTGGCCCGGCGGGTGCCCACCGCCGTGGTGTCGGCCTGCCCGGACCGGGCGGCGGCGGAAAAGATCCAGGATCTCTTCCTCAACGACCGCTTCCGGGTCTACAGCAGCAGCGACGTGGTGGGGGTGGAGCTGGGCGCCGCCCTGAAGAACGTCATGGCCCTGTGCACCGGCTGCTGCCGGGGCATGGGCTTTGGGGACAACACCAACGCCATGCTCATGACCCGCGGCCTGGCAGAGACGGCCCGGCTGGGGGTTGCCCTGGGGGGCCGGCGGGAGACCTTTGCCGGTCTGGCCGGCATGGGGGATCTGATCGTCACCTGCACGTCCATGAATTCCCGCAACTACCGGGCGGGGATCCTCATTGGCCAGGGGGTGCCGGTGCAGGAGGCCATTGCCCAGATCGGGGCGGTGGTGGAGGGCTACTATGCCGTAGACTCCGCCCGGGACCTGGCCCAGCAGGTGGGGGTGGAAATGCCCATCACCGAGGCGGCCTATGAGGTCCTGTACCGGGGCGCTGATCCCCGCCAGGCCCTGCAGACCCTCATGCGGCGGGAGAAGCGGCATGAGATCGAAGATACATGGATGTAGGAATTTTTGAACCCGCTGCGCTGGGCTTCAAAAATTGGGGGATGGTAGCCGGCTGCGCGCAAACCATGGCCGCGAAGCGGCCATGGTTCACACTTGCGGCTGAGAAGTATGTTTTCCCCGGCGGAGCCGGGGAAAACATGGATTGGATTTGATTTTCCCGCCTGCGGACGGGAAAACTCTGCGAGGCTTTTGCGCCTGCGGCACAGAGGATCATGGGGGAAATTTCAGAAATCTGTAAAATAGGACTTGCTTTTTTCTGGGGTTTCTGCTATGATACTAAGCGATGCTTTTTCAATAACAACACACTGGCAGGTCCCCTGCCGGTGGAGTCATAAAACAGCGAGGAGGTTCAAGCGAATGGCTAAATGTGAATTTTGTGACAAGGGCGTCGTGTTCGGCATTCAGGTGTCCCACTCCCACCGCCGCTCCAACCGGCCCTGGAAGCCCAATGTCAAGCGCGTCAAGGCGATCGTCAACGGCACCCCGAAGCACGTCTATGTGTGCACTCATTGCCTCCGTTCGGGCAAAGTGACCCGCGCTGTCTGATCTGTCTATCCAGCGTACAAAAAGCACAGGCCATGGGCCTGTGCTTTTTTCGTTCCCGGAACCCGGCCGTCTCTCTCTTGCCAAGGCTTGGCAGGCTATGCTATAATAGACCCGTTACGACCGTCTCAGACAGCGCGGGAGCCTGACGGGACGGTGGTACCCATTCCCCCCTGCGCCCATCGGGGCAACCATCACAGCCTGCTGCCGTCCCCCTGGCCGGCGGCGGAGAAGAGGAGGAACTATGGCATCTCAATCGGCAATCAAACTGACCAAGCTGGTGGAGCGGTTTGAGCTGGAAGTGCTCAACCAAGGCAAGAACTATGACCGCTGCCTCATCCGCGCCGACGACATCAACCGCCCTGCCCTGCAGATTTTGGGCTTTTTCGACTACTTCGCCCCCGACCGCATCCAGGTCATCGGCAAGGTGGAGTGGACCTATCTGAACAACCAGGGGGAGGAGGAGCGGAGAAAGTGCTTTGACGCCTTCTTTGCCCAGCCCATCCCCGCCCTCATCCTCACCCGCAGCCTGGAGCCCTTCCCGGAGCTCATGGAGATGGCCGTCAAGCACAAGCGGACCATCCTGCGCAGCAAGGAGGATACCTCTCTGTTCATCCCCAACTTCACCGACTGGCTCAAGGCCCGCCTCTCCCCCCGCATCACCCGCCACGGGGTGTTGGTGGACGTATATGGCGAGGGCGTGCTGCTCATGGGCGACTCCGGTGTAGGCAAGAGCGAGACCGCTGTGGAGCTGGTCAAGCGGGGCCACCGTCTGGTGGCCGACGATGCGGTGGAGATCCGCCACATCGGCACCCGCCTGGTGGGCTCGGCACCCGAGCTCATCCGCCACTACATCGAGCTGCGGGGCATCGGCGTGGTGGACATCCAGCAGCTGTTTGGCATGTCTGCCGTCCGCGAGGACCAGGATATCAACCTGGTGGTCAACCTGGAGCAATGGAACGACCAGGTCTTTTATGACCGCCTGGGAACCAATGAGGAGTTCACCACCATCCTGGACATGAAGATCCCCGCCATTACCATCCCCATCAAGCCCGGACGAAACCTGGCCATCATCGTGGAGGTGGCCGCCATGAACAACCGTCATAAGCGCATGGGCTACAACGCAGCCCAGGAGTTTGCCAAGCAGCTGGACGCCCACTTTGAGCAGATGATGCTCAGCTCCCAGCTGGACGCGGCAGACGATTATGACGAGTACGAAAGCCTCAGCGGCGAAGAGGAGGATACCATTTGAAAACACAGCGTAAAACCCGTCTGGCCGTCCTGGCCCTGGCCGCTGCCCTGGTGGGCAGCCTCTTGCTGTCTTCCTGCGGCCAGCAGGAGACCCAGACCGGTGACCAGACCCAGACCCAGAGCGGCCAGGCCGTGAATGTCAACTACGGCATCTCCAACCCCTGGGATTCCCTGATGCCCTATTACAGCGTCTCCGGCAGCAACTATTCCCGGATCATCTATGACAAGATCTACGACCGCCTGGCCTATGTCCAGCCCGACGGCACCTGCCTGCCCCGGGCCGCCAGCAGCTGGGAGAGCGCCGAGGAGGGCTATGCCATCGTCTTCCATCTGGACGAAAAGGCCGCCTTCCACGACGGCACCCCCGTCACCGCCCAGCACTGGGTGGACACCCTCACCCTCATCACCGACCCCGCCTGCCAGATCCTGGGCCGGGGGACCTTCGCCTGCCTGACGGGCACCGACGAAGAGGGTGCGGTGCAGGCCGGCCAGAAGGTGGGGGCCGAGGCGGTGGACGAGCACACCCTGAAGCTCACCTTCAAAAACCCCGTGGTCCCCGAGGAATTTCTGGTGGACAAGAACCGGGAGCTCTATGTCCTGCCCACCCACCTGCTCACGGACATCGCCCCGGCAGACCTGGTCACCGATGACTTCTGGCTCAGCCCCGTGGGCTCCGGGCCCTGCAAGTTCGTCTCCGAGGTCTCCGGCAGCACCCTGGTGCTGGAGAGCAACCCCGACTATCAGCTGGGCGCCCCCGGCTTTGACACCCTGACCATCACCGTCATGGACAAGTCCAACCTCCTCACCGCCCTCATCTCCGGTGACCTGGACTACTATGCCTTCGGCGGCAGCATCACCGAGGAAAACCGGGCCGTGGCCGAGCAGGCGGGCTTTACCGTCCAGGAGGGCACGGTGCCCAGCACCTTCTATGAGCTCATGCTCAACAACGAGACCCTCTCCAGCCCCCAGCTGCGCCAGGCCATCAACGCCGCCCTGGACAAGGACCTGCTCTGCCAGCAGAGCACCGGCACCCTGGGCACAGTCACCGACTCCTCCATCCTCCCCGGCACCGACTACGCCGGCCCCGCCGCCCAGAGCGCCTATGACCCCGACAAGGCCAAAGAGCTGCTGGCCCAGGCCGGCTACGACGGCCAGACCTACACCCTGGCCTGCACCAGCCAGCGGGCCAGCCTGGCCGCCCTCATCCAGCAGAACCTGGAGGCGGTGGGCCTGAAGGTGGAGATCGAGACCGTGGACTCGGCCACCATGTTCGCCGGCATGAACGACGGCACCTATGACATGGGCGTGGCCAGCCACACCCCCACCAGCCTCCCCCTGTGGTTCACCGGCGCCCGGCTCACCCCCCAGAACAACATCTTCCGGGTGGGCGACCTGAGCACCTACACCACCCTCATCAATGCCATCGGTCAGGAGACCAACCAGACCGCCCGCATCGACCTGGTGGACGAGCTGGAGGCCTATCTGAAGCAGCAGATGCCCTTCGTGCCCCTGTGGTTTGGGGATGCGCTGCATGTGCAGTCCAACACGGTCACCGGCATCGACTATCCCTCCTCTGCCTGCTGCAACGAGAACGTGTGGCAGTGGCAGAAGACTGTGTGATCCCGTTTTTTCCAACCGCGCCCGGGGGAGGACCTCCCCCGGGCACGCCTCTCCTTGTGGGGGGGCGGAGAACTTCATTTGACCTCCGTAAGGCCCCCTGAGGGCCTGTGCCTGCGGGCCGGAAGTGCAGGAGGAATCGTCAGTGACCAACTATCTTGTAAAACGTGTGCTGGGTGCCCTGCCGGTGTTTTTCGGCATCACCCTCATTGTCTTTTTTCTCATGAATATGGCCCCTGCCACCATTGCGGATGCGGCAGGGGGCGGAGAGGCCTCCAGTGCGGCAGCCAGAGCTGCACTGGAGGCTAATCTTGGCCTGGACAAGCCCGTCCCCGTGCGCTATCTGCTCTGGCTCAAGGCCCTGCTCAGCGGGGAACTGGGCCTGTCCTACCGCACGGGACAGCCGGTGCTGGGGATGATCGGCCAGCGGGTGCTGCCCTCCCTCATCCTCACCGGCACGGGGGTGGTAGCGGCGGTGGCCATCGGCATCCCCCTGGGGGTCATGGCCGCCTGGAAGCCCGGGGGCCGGTGGGGGAAGCTGGCAGGGGGACTGACCCTGCTCAGCTTCAGTGCGCCGGGGTTTTTCCTGTGCGTGCTGCTGATCTATTTCTTTTCCGTCCGGCTGGGCTGGCTGCCGGCGGCGGGGATGTACTCCGCCGGCGGCGGCGGGAGCCTGGGGGACTTGCTCTATCATCTCCTCCTGCCGGCGGGGGTGGTCTGCCTGAGCAATCTGGGCAGTCTGGTGCGCCAGACCTCCAGCGCCTGCGGTGAGGTGCTGGGGGAGGATTACATCCGCACCGCCCGGGCCAAGGGCCTGCCGGAGGGCACGGTGGTGTGGAAGCACGGCTTCCGCACGGCCCTGCTGCCGGTGGTTACCACGGTGCTCAACCACATCCCCCACATCATCGGGGGCTCCCTGGTGGTGGAGCGGATCTTTGGCTGGCCGGGGATGGGGAGCCTGCTGTTCACCTCGGTCTCCAGCCGGGACTATACGGTGATCATGGGCATCACGGTGGTCATCGCCCTGACGGTGCTGGCCACGGGCATCCTCATGGACATCGTCTACCGCCTGGCCGACCCCGGCGTGGGATGGGGAGGTGAGGGGAGATGAGGAAGAGCCATCCCGCCCTGACGGCCTTCTGGTCTGACCGCCGGGCCGCGGCCGCGGCCATCTTTCTGGGGGTGGAGATCCTGCTGGTCCTGCTGCTCCCCCTCTTCCTGGACCAGGCCCCCAACCTCACCGACCGGGCCGCCGGCTTCTGGGCGCCCCCCAGCGCCCAGCACCTGCTGGGCACCGACGATGTGGGCCGGGACATCTTTGCCCGCCTGCTCCACGGGGGGCAGATCTCCCTGCTGGTGGGCTTTGCCTCTGCCGGCCTGGGGGTGGTGCTGGGGGTCCCCCTGGGCCTGCTGGCCGGATATAAGGGGGGGAAGTGGGAATATTGGATCATGCGGGCCTGCGACACCTTCCAGTCCTTCCCCAGCATCATCCTGGTGCTGGCCATGGTCTCCCTGCTGGGGCCGTCGGTGTGGAACATCATTCTGGTCATCGGCGGCCTGGGCTGGGCCTCGGTGGCCCGGCTGGTCTATGGCAACACCCTGTCGGCCAAGAAGGCGGAGTATGTGGAGGCCTCCCGGGCCCTGGGGGCCGGCGACGGCGCCATCCTCTTCCGCACCATTCTGCCCAACGTGGTGGCCCCGGTGTGGGCGGTACTTCCCCTGAAGGTGGTGCGGGCCATCCTGTCCGAGTCCAGCCTGAGCTTTCTGGGGGTGGGCCTGCGCACCCCCCAGGCCTCCTGGGGCAACCTGACCCAGAGCGCCATGGAGCTGGTCACCCTCACCACCCGCCCCTGGGCCTGGCTGCCGCCGGGGCTGTGCATCGTGGCCACCGCCCTGGCCCTGCTGCTGGTGGGGGAGGGGCTGCGCAAGGCCCTCAATCCCAGAAAACGCCAGTGATTGCCGTTGCCTTTTCCCCCAAAAGGGTGTACAATAAGCCGTCCGAAATGTGAAACAGAGACGACAGCCAAATGGAGGTGCTGCCTATGAGAAAGACGAAAATCATCTGCACCCTGGGTCCGTCCACCGACACCCCGGAGGTGCTGGAGGCCATGATGCGCAATGGCATGGACGTGGCCCGCTTCAACTTCTCCCACGGGACC
>DXEA01000155.1 GCA_019115225.1 Candidatus Evtepia faecigallinarum | reverse complement strand
GGAAGCCGGGAACAGGAAGTGGAAATCTTCTACCGCTTTATCGGCAAAATCGAATGACACATCTTGAGATACCCAACAATATCTTTAACTAAGGGAAACGGGGGCCACCCTGCCCGACCTGGCCCTGCTGGCCCCCCTGGCCCGGCTGCTGGGCACCGACCTGAACGAGCTGATGGCCTTTGACCGGGTCATGGACCGGCAGGCCCTGTCGGATTTCCTGACCAAACTGAGCACCACCCTCGCCGGCCAGGGCGTGGAGGCAGGGGTCACCCTGGCCCGGGCCCAGCTGCGCCAGTATCCCCGGGACGGGGCCCTGGCCCTGAACCTGGCCCTGTGCCTGACCGGCGGGCTGCTGCTCCACCCCGCCGCCCCGGCGGAGGACCCGGGCCCCTGGATCGAAGACCTCTGCCGCCAGGCCGCCCGGTGGGGGGACCCGGCCACGGCGGCCCAGGCCAACGTCCTGCTCTTTGACAAGGCCATGGACCGGGGCGACCACGCCCAGGCGGCGGAACTGCTGGAAGAACTCCCGCCCCAGCCCCTGTACAGCAAGCCCCAGCTCCAGGCCCGGCTGGCCCAGGCCCGGGGGGACCGGGGAAAGGCCGGGGAACTGCTGGAGGGGCAGCTTCTCCAGGAGGTCAGCGCCGTCCAGGCCACCCTCCTCTCCCTCATGGACCTGGCCGCCCAGGAGGGGCGGCAGGAGGACCTGACCCTCCTGGCCCAGCGGGCGGGGGCACTGGGAGAGGACTTCGACCTCTCCCCCTATGCCGTCTGGTCGGTCCGGCTCCAACTGGCCTGCCTGCGGGCAGACCGGGAGGGGGGCATCACCGCGCTGGAGCACCTCCTATCCGCCCTGGAAACCCCCTGGCCTGCCGGCTCCTCCCCCTTCCGCCGGTACCTGGACCGAGAGCCCCTGGACTTCAGCAGCCTGCGGACCGTCCTCCTGGGGACCCTGGCCGACCCCGCCGATGACACCTTCGCCTTTCTCCGGGACGACCCCCGCTTCCAGGCCCTTCTGGAACGGGAGACCTGAGCCCCCGGATAGAACGCCCCGGACGCAGCGCGCCCGCCCGGTTTTCCCACCGGGCGGGCGCGCTGTTTCTATCTGTCTTTTGAAAATCCCTGAATGACCAAGAGGGGTAAAGTATTTTTACTTCCCCTCCCCCAGCCGGTCCTTGACGGCGGCCAGAAAGCGCAGGATGTCCTCGTCGGGCTCCAGGGTGTAGAGGATGCCGTAGGGAATGGTGAACCCCCAGTCCACCGGCAGGGTGGCCAGGAGGGGGTGGACCTCCCGCCAGCAGTCCAGGGTCATCAGGGGCTGGCGGGTCTGTACGCAGCGGTTAAAGACCTCCATGTCATAAAACTGGGGGGTGTCCTCGATGGTGATGGCCGGGTGCCGGCGGACAAAGGCCCGGACCTGGTCCACCGTGGGGGAGTCCCCCTCCTTGACCATCATGAGGGTGTGGCCGTACAGGTCCTGGATGGTGAGCTTCTCCTTCCGGGCCAGGGGGTGGTCCCGGGGCACGGCCACGCAGTGGCGATAGACCCCCAGGGGGAGGAAGTTGCACCGGTCCAGCCACTGGCGGGAGTCGCAGGCCCCGATGAGAAAATCGAACTTTTCCCCCAGGGCGGCGATCTCCCCCAGAATCCCCTGGTGGTTGTCCTCAAAGGGGACGATGTGCAGCTGAAAGCCGGGGAACCGGGGGCTGACCTGGTACCACAGGTCCATAAAGGGCTTGCAGGGGTTGAGGATGGAGGTGCCCACGCAGAAGGTGGTGGCGGAGGTCTCCTGGGCCAGCCGGGCTTCTGTGAGGGCCTTGTCCGCCGCGGCCAGCAGCTCCTTGGCGTGGCGGTAGAGGACCTGGCCGGCGTAGGTGAGGGTGACCCCGTGGTTGGTGCGCTGAAACAGGGTCAGGTCCAGGTGCTTTTCCAGGGCGTTGACCTGCTTGAGCACCGCCGTGGAGGAGATGTACAGCTTGTCGGCGGCTCTGTTAAAACTGCCGCAGTCGGCCACCTGGAGGAAGGTGGTCAGTTGGGGGTTGACCATGGGGGGCCTCCTTTCCCGGTAGTAACTTCTGGTTATCACCATGGTACAAGATCGGTCCTTCCCCGTCAAGGCCGGCGGGGGTAGAATAGGACGCGAAAAGGAGGTGGGCCTCTATGGCATCCATCATCGTCTACTACTCCCGGCGGGGAGAGAACTACGTCAGCGGGGCCATCCAGACCCTGGCCGTGGGCAACACCGAGGCGGTGGCCCGGCGTCTGGCCGCCCTGACCGGGGCAGAACTCTTCCAGCTGGTCCCCTGCCAGCCCTATTCGGACCAATATGACCTCTGCATCCGGCAGGCCCAGGACGACCAGCGCCGGGATGCCCGGCCCGCCCTGAAAGCCCTGCCGGAGAGTCTGGAGGGCTACGACACCATCTACCTGGGCTATCCCAACTACTGGGGCACCATGCCCATGTGCGTGTTTACCTTTCTGGACGCCTTCAACTTCACCGGCAAGACCATCCTGCCCTTCTGCACCCACGAGGGCAGCGGCCTGGGCCGCAGCGAGGCCGACATCCGCCGCCTGTGCCCCGGGGCCAAGGTGGGGCGGGGGCTGGCCATTCACGGCAGCTCTGTCTGCCGGGAGGAACGGGCCCTGGAGGCCTGGATTACAGGAGGAATTTGAACCATGGATTTTGAGACGTTACAGAACACCAGCCTCTTCCCCGTGGGGGAGGAGAACACCGCCTATGCCCCCTACTTTGACGGCCTGAGCTATCTGCACATGCTCAGCCTGGACCAGGTCATCGTGGGCAACGTCACCTTCACCCCCGGCTGCCGCAACCACTGGCACGTCCACCGGGCCAGCCAGGGGGGCGGCCAGATCCTGCTGGTCACCGCCGGCCGGGGCTACTATCAGGAGTGGGGCCAGCCCGCCCGGGAGCTCCACCCCGGGGACGTGGTGAACATCCCCCCCAACGTCAAGCACTGGCACGGGGCGGCCAAGGACAGCGTCTTTCAGCACCTGGCCATCGAGGTCCCCGGCCAGGACACCGGCAGCCAGTGGTTGGAGCCGGTGGACGAGGCCGACTACGCCAAGCTGCCCTGAAGGAGGACGCCATGGACCGCCCCTATCTCTTCTGCCACATGCTCACCTCCCTGGACGGGAAGATCATGGGCAACTACCTGGACCTGCCCGCCTGTGAGCCGGCGGCGGATCTGTTCTATGACATCGCCTTCGGGCCCGCGCCCTTCTATCGCCACCAGGGCTGGCTGTCCGGCCGGGTGACCACCGACGACAATTTCACCCACTACCGCACCCCCGACTTAGACCCCGCCGCGCCCCCGGTGCCGCCGGGGGACTTTATCGCCGGCCAGGCCCCCATGTACTACGTCTCCGTAGACCCCCGGGGGGTGCTGGGCTGGCAGGAGAACACCGTCACCTATGAGACCACCACTGCCCAGGTCATTGAGGTCCTCACCGGCCGGGCCAGCAACGCCTACAAAGCCTTTCTGCGGCAGAAAAACATCTCCTACCTCCTGGCCGGGGAGGACGAGCTGGACTACGCCCTGCTGCTGGACAAGCTCAAACGCCTCTTGGGCATCCAGGTGCTCATGCTGGGGGGCGGGGGTGTGCTCAACTGGTCCTTCCTCCAGGCGGGGCTGTGCGACGAGGTGAGCATCGTCGTGGCCCCCGCCGCCGACGGCAGCCCCACCACCCAGTCCCTCTTCCTGGCCAGGGAGGGGCTGAGCACTGACAAGGCCATTTCCTTTACCCTCCTTGGGGCCCAGGCGGCAGAGGGCAATGCCCTCTGGCTGCGCTACCGGGTGGACCCCCAGGAGGCCAGCCAAGATACGGAGGGATAAACTATGGAATACATCACCTTAGCCAACGGCGTCCGGATGCCCATGCTGGGCTATGGCGTCTACCAGGTGCCCCCGGAGGACTGCGCCCGCTGCGTGGCCCAGGCCATCGACGTGGGCTACCGGGCCATCGACACCGCCCAGGCCTACTACAACGAGGAGGGGGTGGGCCAGGCGGTCAAGGCCAGCGGCCTGCCCCGGGAGGACTTTTTCCTCACCACCAAGGTCTGGATCACCAACGGCGGCGAGAGACAGGCGGCCGCCTCCATCGACGAATCCTTGAAAAAACTCCAGACCGACTATCTTGACCTCCTGCTCATCCACCAGCCTTTTAATGACTACTACGGCACCTGGCGGGCCATGGAGGCGGCCTATCGGGCCGGGAAGGTCCGGGCCATCGGGGTGTCCAACTTCTTCCCCGACCGCCTGGTGGACCTGTGCCAGTTCGTGGACATCAAACCCATGATCAACCAGGTGGAGACCCACGCCCTCTACCAGCAGACCGCCGCCCACGCCGTCATGGAAAAGTACGGGGTGGTCCACCAGTCCTGGGGGCCCTTTGCCGAGGGGCGAAAGGACTTTTTCCAAAACCCCGTCCTGGCCGCCGTCGGCGCCAAGCACGGCAAAACCGTGGCCCAGGTGGCCCTGCGCTTCCTGCTGCAAAGCCAGGTGGTGGTCATTCCCAAATCCGTCCACCGGGAGCGGATGGCCGAGAACCTCCAGGTCTTTGACTTCACCCTGGACGGGGAGGACATGGCCGCCATCCGGGCCCTGGACGAGCAGGAGAGCGCCTTTTTCTCCCACTACGACCCGGCCACGGTGGAATTTTTGACCAGCTTCGGCCGCTGAGCCCTTTGACATTTTTCAGGAGATGATCTATCATGGCAAACGTCACCGCAGGACGGGACGAGCTGGGGGTCTTTGCCCCCAAGTTCGCCCAGCTCAATGACGACGTCCTCTTCGGCCAGGTCTGGGCCCGGGAGGACAAACTCTCTGCCCGGGACCGGTCCATCGTCACCGTCACGGCCCTCATGGCCGGGGGGATTCTGGACAGCTCCCTGCAGTTTCACATCCAGAACGCCAAACACCACGGGGTCACCGCCCAGGAGATGGCGGAGATTTTGACCCACGCCGCCTTTTACGCCGGCTGGCCCAAGGCCTGGGCCGCCCTGCGTATGGCGAAATCCGTTTATGCAGAAGGAGAGAACGACCATGCTCGGTAACTTTACCTATCACAACCCCACCCGCCTCCACTTCGGCCCCGAGGCCCTGAGCCACCTGGCCGGGGAGCTGAAAAACTACGGTCCCCGGGTCCAGCTCATCTACGGCGGCGGCTCCATCAAGAAGAGCGGCCTGTATGACCAGGTCATCGCCATCCTCAAGGAGGCGGGCAAGGAAATTTTTGAGGACCCCGGCGTCATGCCCAACCCCACCGTGGAAAAGCTCTATGAGGGCTGCCGCATCGCCAGGGAGAACAACGTGGACTTATTGCTGGCCGTGGGCGGCGGCTCCTGCTGCGACTACGCCAAGGGGGTGGCCGTGTCCGCCTGGTGCGACGAGGACCCCTGGAAAAAATACTACCTGCGCATGGAGGAGCCTGCAGGCCGCATCCTCCCCGTGGGCTGCGTGCTGACCATGGTGGGCACGGGCTCCGAGATGAACGGCGGCTCGGTAATCACCAACCACCAGGAGAAGCTGAAGATCGGCCACGTCTTTGGCCCCGAGGTCTTTCCCAAGTTCTCCATCCTCAACCCCAACTACACCCTCACCCTGCCCAAGTACCAGATGGTGGCGGGCATCTATGACATCATGAGCCACATCTGCGAGCAGTACTTCTCCGACACCGACGACACCACCTCCGACTACCTCATGGAGGGCCTCATGCGCTCCCTCATCCACAGCAGCCGCATCGCCGTCCAGGACCCGCAGAACTATGAGGCCCGCAGCAACATCATGTGGATCGCCACCTGGGCCCTGAACACCCTGGTGGCCCAGGGCAAGACCACCGACTGGATGGTCCACATGCTGGGCCAGTCCGTGGGGGCCTACACCGACGCCACCCACGGCATGACCCTCTCGGCGGTCTCCCTCCCCTACTACCGCCACATCCTGCCCTATGGGGTGCACCAGTTCCAGAAGTTCGCCGTGAACGTGTGGGGCGTGGACCCGGCAGGCAAGTCCGACGAAGAGGTCGCCCAGGCCGGCCTGGCAGCCATGGAGGCCTGGATGAAGGAGCTGGACCTGGCCATGGACCTGAAGTCCCTGGGCGTCACCCAGGACATGCTGGAGGGCATTGCCAAGGGCACCTTCGTCATGAAGGGCGGCTACAAGGTCCTCAGCCCCCAGGAGATCCTGGCCGTGCTCCAGGAAAGCCTGTAACTCTCTCACCCCGGCGCGGCAGCAGTTTGCCGCGCCGGGATTTTTTTGTTGGCAGAGTGGGCTTTTGCGTGGTATACTATCCTTACAACCAAAACCCAACCGGAAGGGAGGCGGACCCATGGTGTACACCACAGAAGAGCTGCGGAAAATCGTCGCCCCCATCGCCCAGGCCTACGGGGTAAAAAGCGTATCGGTGTTTGGTTCCTATGCCCGGGGCACCCAGACCCCCTCCAGCGATGTAGATCTGAAGATCGAAAAGGGGGCCCTGCGCTCCCTCTTCCAGCTGTGCGGCTTTCGTCTGGCCGTAGAGGATGCCCTGGCCCGTCCGGTGGACCTGGTCACCAGCGAAGCCTCCGACCAGGCCTTTTTGGCGGAAATCGAGAAAGATGAGGTGGTGCTCTATCGCCGCCCCCTTTCACCTAACCCCCCAGCGTAACACCATCCCGGCTAAGCAGTTCCCCTGCCGCGCCGGGATTTTTTTGTTGGCAGAGCGGGCTTTTGCGTGGTATACTGTCCTTAGAGAGGGGGTGAGGGCATGGAATCTACCCTGTCCGGCGCCATCCGCACGGAAAGTGCCATGGCCCAGTACGACGCCGCCTGCAAGCGCCTGCTGTCGGAGAAATCCATCTTAGCGTGGATTTTGAAGGACTGCGTGGAGGAATTCCAAAACACCGACCCGGCGGAGATCGCCGCCCGGTACATCGAGGGCACCCCCCAGATCGGCTCCGTGCCCGTACTGCCGGGCGAGACCAACCCGCCCGCCAAAATCCGGGGCGCAGCCACCGAGGACACCAGCCTGTCCGAGGGGACCGTCCACTATGACATCCGCTTCCTGGCCCTTGTGCCCGGCAGTCAGGAACAGATCCAGCTGATCATCAACGTCGAGGCCCAGAACGCCTTTTACCCCGGCTATCCCCTCATCACCCGGGCCATCTACTACTGCTCCCGGCTGCTGTCGGCCCAGTATGGGGTGGAGTTTTCCGGGGAGACTATGGAAAGATCAAAAAGGTCTATTCCATTTGGATCTGCATGCAGCCGCCGGCAGAGCGGCAGAACACCATCACCCGCTACAGCATGCGGGAGACCCGCCTGGTGGGAAAGGTCCGGGAAGAGAAATCCCGCTATGACCTGCTCACGGCGGTGATGGTCTGCCTGGGCAAGGAGGACACCCCCAGCCCCACCCGCGCCCTGCGGCTGCTCAACGTCCTGCTGGACCGCGAAACGGCCTCGGAGGTAAAGAAGCAAGTGATGGAGGAAGAATTCCACCTTCCCATGACAGACGGACTACAGAGTGAGGTGAACATGATGTGCAACTTGAGCCAAGGCGTTTTAGAAGACGGCATCCGAATCGGTCGGGCGGAGGGCCGGGCGGAAGGTCGTGACGAAGGCCGCGCCGAACGCGGACTGGAAGCTGTCCGAGCCGTGGCAGAAAGCCTCGGCGTCCCCTACGAGAAGGCCATGGACATCCTAAAGATCACCGACCAGGCCGAACGCCAGCGCTATCTGGACCAACTGAAACATTAACACTCTAAAGAACGCCCGACGCAATCTTTAAGACTGCGTCGGGCGTTCTTCCATGTTCAGCCTTGCTCGTCCAGCAGCGCCAGGGCCACTGCCTTGGCGTCACTGCCGGAAACGGTCGTGCTCTCGTCGGCCAGGTAGACCGCAAAATAGGTCCGCTCTTCCCCTTCCTGGGCAAAGCCCACGAACCAGCCCGTCTCTCCAAAACCCGTGCCCGTCTTGCCATAGACCTGACGGGTCCCGTCATCCTGGGCAAGCATGATCTCTTGAAGGATGGCCACTTCCTCCGGGGTGTACATGGTCTCCCCCGCAAAAATGGCCCGGAGCACCGCGATCTGCTCCAGGGGAGAAATCTTCAGGGAGGAATCCAGCCAGAACCCGTTGAGTTCCGGGCTGCGGTTCTGGCCGCCCCCCGCCCACTGGGAGATGTCCTGGTTGCCATAGTTCAGGGCCGCCAGCTCCCGGGCAGTCTCCTCGGGCCCCACCTGGTCAATGACCTGGCGGAAGTACCACACGCAGGAGGATTGGAAGGCCTCCGTAAGGGTCAGATCGTGGTTCCACGCCTCCACCGGGTACACGGTCCCGGAATAGGCCATGGTGCTCTCCGGCCCGGTGAGGACCCCGTTGTGCAGGCCCATGAGGGTGGAAACGATCTTGAAGGTGGAGCAGGGGGAGACTTGCTCCCGGCACATCTCCTCCCCGTAGAGGACATAACGGTCCTCCTCTGCCAGGTACAGCACCGCACACCCCCGGATGCCCCCAAAGGCGTCCGAGGGCGTCCGGCTCTCCCACTGGGTCTGCTGCGGGGCGGGGTCCGGTGGGTCGGCGGCGGGTTGATTTTGCTGGCCGCAGCCGGTCAGCAGGAGCAGCAGGAGCAGCACGGCGCTGCTGAGGGCACCTGCGCTGTGTCGGTTCTTCATGGCGTTCTCCTTAAGAAGTGCGCCAGGGCCGGAGGACAATCTGTCCTCCGGCCCTGGCTTTGGAAAATGGATGGAATCCGTCGGCTTACTTGCCGGACAGGTACTCGTCAATGCTCACAGCGGCCAGCTTGCCCGCGCCCATGGCCTTGACCACGGTCTGGGGGCCGGTGACGGCGTCGCCGCCGGCGAAGACGCCGGGACGGCTGGTCTTGCCGCTCTCGTCCACGGCGATGCCGCCCCACTGATCCTTGTCGATGCCCTTGGTGGTGTCCACCACGTCCTCACTGTAGGAGGTGCCGGTGGCGATGACCAGGTTGTCGCAGGGGAAGTCGAAATACTCCCCGCTGCTCACCGGGCGGCGGCGGCCGGACTCGTCGGGGTCACCCAGCATCATCTTCTCACACCGGACCCCGGTGAGCACCCCGTTCATGCTATAGCATTCCACGGGGTTGGTCAGCTCGCGGATCTCGATGTTCTCGTCATAGGTGTGGGCGATCTCGTCCCGGCGGGCGGGGGCCTCCTTGATGGTGCGGCGGTAGACCATGATGGTCTCGGCACCCAGGCGGCGGGCGCAGCGGACGGCGTCCACGGCCACGTTGCCGCCGCCCACCACCAGGACACGCTTGGCGTCCTTGATGTTGGCGGGCAGGTTGTCATAGTTCATGTTCACCTGCTTGAGGTAGTCGTTGGCGGTCCACACGCCCTCCAGGCTGGTGTCCAGGCCGGCGGGGGTCTGGGGCACGTCGGCGCCGTTGCCCACGAAGATGGCCTCGTAGCCGGCGGCGAACAGGTCGTCCACGCTCTTGTCCTTGTCGATGGGGCTGCCGGTGACGATCTCCACCCCGGCCACCTTCAG
>DXEA01000154.1 GCA_019115225.1 Candidatus Evtepia faecigallinarum | reverse complement strand
AAGGTACATGAACATGAAGCACCTGGAGGCTGCCGTTGAGGACGCCTCCATTGCTGGCTGACTTCATTTACAACAGAGTCTGCAAACTAAAGTGCGAAAAATTCTTGACACGACCATGAAAGATATTTATTCAAGGCTTTCAGGCAAAAAGAAAGAACCGCAGCCTTGATACAAAGTGTATCAAGGCTGCGGTTCTTATCTGGTGGAGGCGGGGGGAGTTGAACCCCCGTCCGAAAACACTTCCTCGGGAACCTCTCCGGGCGCAGACGGTTCTTTACATTCCCGCGCCATGACGCAAGCCGTCATGCTTCATGGGTTGGTAGCTTCATTGGTCATGCCGGGGGCAAAGCTTACCCCGGTCACGTGCACCACTCAGGTCACGCCCAAGTCCGGCTCGTGGTCCTTCCGGGTTGGACGGCCGCTAATCAAGCAGCGGCAAGAACTTCGTTGTCGTTGTTCTTTAATTTATAATTGCCCATTTTTCGGATGATAGGCGCATCCGCCCGCTATTCCCGCACCCATGTCCCCGTCGAAACCAGTACGCCCCCAAATAGACTTTTGGAATGGGGTCGGTGGGTGGTGCCGGCCTACGGGACGGCAGTGTACGGGGGTGGTGGCCCAGACATACACAGGCGCCCCATTCCAAAAGTGGGGATGCAGCCGCTGCGCGCGCCCTTCGGGCACACTTGCGGCTGAGAGGTGTATTTTCCCCGGCGGAGCCGGTGAAAATACGTATTAGAATTTATTTGGCCTTCTGCGGAAGGCCAAACTCTGCGAGGCAGGGGGGTTGCGGCCCCCTTGCCCCCCAGGAGTTGGTTGGGTCTTCGTGTGGGAAGAATGTGTGTTTTAGAGTTTTTCGGGTTCGGGGTAGTCCACGCCGAAGGTGTCGACGGTGACGGTCTTCATGCGCTGGTCGGTCTTGGGCTTGTCGTTCATGCCGGTCTTGGTGGCGGCGATGCGGTCCACCACGTCCATGCCCTCGGTGACCATGCCGAAGGCGGCATACTGGCCGTCCAGGAAGTCCCCATCGGCGTGCATGATGAAGAACTGGCTGCCGGCAGAGTCCATGGGCTGCGCTCTGGCCATGGACAGCACGCCCCGCTTGTGGCTCAGGTCGTTCTTCACCCCGTTGGCAGCGAACTCACCCTTGATGCTATAGCCGGGGCCGCCGATGCCGATGCCCTGGGGATCGCCCCCCTGGATCATGAAGCCCGAGATCACCCGGTGGAAGATCAGGCCGTCATAAAAGCCCTTCTTGATGAGACTGATGAAATTGTTCACGCTGATGGGGGCCACGTCGGGGTAGAGCTCGGCAACGATCTTGCCGCCGTCCTCCATCTCAATGGTAACAATGGGGTTCTGTGCCATGGTGTCCTCTCCTTTGATCGGTAATGATTCTGGTTGGTTTTCTAAAAGGGACAGACTCAGCGCCGCTGGGATTTCAGGGCCCGGTCCATCTCCCGTTTCGCGTCCTTCTTAGCGGCGGCCTCCCGCTTATCGTAGAGCTTTTTGCCCTTGCACAGGCCGATCTCTACCTTCACCCGGGGACCTTTGAAGTACAAGCTCAGGGGGACCAGGGTGTAGCCGTCCTGCTTGATTTTGGCAAACAGCCTAAAAATTTCCCGCTTGTGCATCAGCAGCCGCCGGGGGCGGCGGGGCTCGCGATTAAAAATGTTCCCCTTTTCATAGGGGCTGATGTGCATGCCGTTCAGGGTCATCTGGCCGTCCTTGATGGTGCAGAAGGAGTCCTTCAAATTCACATTGCCCATGCGGATGGACTTGACCTCGGTGCCGGCCAGCTCAATGCCCGCCTCGTATTTGTCCTCTACGAAGTAGTCGTGAAAGGCTTTGCTGTTTTTGGCGATCTGCTTTCTGGTCTCTCCGGCCAAGGCGGGCACCTCCTTTCCTCTCCTGAGGGATTGGGTTTCATTATCCTTTATTATAGCCTATCTGTCAAGCCTCCTGCCCCACATTTCCGGCAAACAGGCGGGATACTTTCTCCATTCTCCGACACGGCGCCGGCATCTGCCGAAAAATTGACAGGATGCGCCAACAGGTGCTACAATACCACCAAGCTCAGGTACTGCAGCAACGGCAGGCGGTTTCAGCCATAACCTCCGAAAGGAGGTGAGGGTATGCCCATTACGATTACGTTACATATCTTTCGATATACCGTAACGATCCGTATCAAAGGGAGAAACCGCCACTCGGCCAAGTGACGGTTTCTTTCAGATCATTTTCTCTAAGAAACTTACAACGGGCTGAAACCGCTTGCCGCAGTACCCGTGCCCTTATTATACCACATCCCCCACAGATGTCAAGAAAGGCGAAACCGCCACTCGGCCAAGTGACGGTTTCGTTCAAATTTTTTAAGAAATCCATAACAGGCTGAAACCGCTTGCCGCAGTGCCCGTGCCTTTATGATACCATATCCCTTGGGGATGTCAAGGCAATCACCGCCCCCCACATTGCGAAGCCCGCCCCATCGTGCTATGATAGAGGAAACTTTGCAGCGAAAGAAGGCACACCGCCCATGGACATCAACGCCCTCAACGGCCCCAAAATGACCCAATCCCAGATCACTGCCTACCTCCGGCGCATCGGTCTGGAGGGCCCCATCCCCCTGACAGTGGAGGGGTTAAGTAAACTCCAACTGGCCCACAAGCTCACCGTCCCCTTTGAAAACCTGGACATTGTGGCCGGCCGGCCCTTGTCCCTGGCCCTGGACCACTTATACGACAAGATCGTCCGCCGGCGGCAGGGGGGCGTGTGCGCGGAGCTGAACACCCTGTACAACTGGCTGCTCTACTCCCTGGGCTTCCAGGTGACCAGCTACAACGCCCGGATGCTCACCCCGGACACCTATCTCTTCCGCCGCCACCGCATCTTAGCGGTGGAACTGGAGGGAAAGACCTACACCTCCGACGTGGGCTTTGCCACGGAGAATGCCCGCCGGCCCCTGCTGTTAGAGGAAGGGCTCATGCAAAACGACGGCCACTGTGACTACCGCTACCAGTGGGAGGAGTTTTTCGGCTGGGTCCAGTGCCAGCGCCGACCGGGACATGACTGGCAGCGCATCCAGGCCTTTGCCCTGGAGCCCCAGGTGGACTGGGACTTTGACCCCGTCCTCTTTTTCTTTGAAAAGCACCCGGACTCCAACATGACTCAGTTCCCCCGCCCCTCCCTCTACACCGAGGACGGGATGCTGGCCCTGCGCCGCCACGTCTTCCAGGTGGAGCGGCAGGGGGAAGCCATCCAGGCCGACCCCACCACCCCGGCGGAGGAACTGCGGCTAATCCGGGAGGTCTTCCACCTGGACCCCACAGGGATCTACGGCGCCAGTTAAGGGGCGGTGAACCCGGCGTCAGCCACCAGGTCCTGGTCCCGGAAGAGGGCCTGGGCGGCAAAGGTATAGTCCACCAGGGTCCTGGCTTTCCGCATGGCCTTTAGGGGCTTTTCCGGGGCCGGGAAGAGCTGGGACCAATAAAACCACAGCTCCTTCATCTTCCCCAGCACCGGGCGGTCGCCGGAATAGAGGGCCCGGTAGCCCTCCAGCAGACGGTCGTGGAAGGTGCGCAGCTCCTCCTTTGTCAGGGGCGGGCCCCCCTGCACTTCCCGGGCCAGGGCGGGGTTGCACACCAGCCCCCGGCCCAGCATGAAATGGGACACGGCGGGAAAGCGCCGGGCCCTCTCCCGGCAGGCCTGCACGGAAAAGAGGTCGCCGTTATAGCACAGGGGCAGGTCCGTGTGCTCCGCCGCGTAGGCAAATGCCTCCTGCCGCACCGTTCCCCGGTAGTAGTCGGTGCGCAGGCGGGGGTGGATGATGAGCTCACAGATGGGATAGCGGGAAAAGACCGCCAGCAGGGTGGGCCACTCCTCCGGGCCGGTGACCCCGATGCGGGTTTTCACCGACACCCGCAGGTCCAACCGGCGAAAAACCTGGTCGAAAAAGGCATCCAACTCCTGGGGACGGGCCAGAAAGCCCGCCCCTTTTCCTTTGGCCACCACAGTGCCGGAGGGGCAGCCCACGTTCAGGTTGACCTCCTCATAGCCAAGATCCTGGAGCAGGCGGGCAGCCGCGATGAAATCCTCCGCCCGGTTGGTGAGCAGCTGGGGGACCACCGGCACGCCCCGGTTGTGGTCCGGGTGCATGTCGGCCAGCCCCCGGCCGGTGAGGGGACTGTCTGCGGTGGGGGCAAAGAAGGGGGTATAGTAGCGGTGCAGGCCCGGGAACATCTCGTGGTGGAGCTGGCGGTAGAGCCAGCCGGTGATCCCCTCCAACGGGGCCAGGGAGAGCCGGGGCTGATGGGAACAGGATGGCGTCATGGGCACCTCCAAAACATGATCTGCATATAGTATACAGGGCCCCGGGCGGGAAGGGAAGGAAAAATTTCCGTCCCCGCCTCCCCTTGCGGAAACCCGTTCCAGCGGGTATACTAAAGGAGGAAACACGTCCATCCTACATCCCACCAAAGGAGGCAAGCGCCATGGCAGAATGGAAAGAATTGGGCAACAAGGCAAAAAATATCACCCTGGCCGGCCTGGGCAAGGCCCGGGACTTAGGGGAGAGCGCAAAGCTGAACCTGGACAACGTGTCCGAGGAGGAGAACAAAAAGCGGATCTTTGCCGAGATCGGCAAGCGGTTCGTCGCCGCCCATCCCGACCCGCAGGAAGGATATGAAGAGCTCTACCGCCAGCTGGCAGAGGCAGAGGCCCGCATCGAGGCCAACAAGACCCGCCTGAGCCAGCTCAAGGACGAGGGCTGAGCTCTACCGCCCCCCAGGGGCCGGGCAAGACAGGACGTACTGCGGCACAGGGCCCGGTACGTCCTTTTTTCTTCCCGGGGCCCATTGAGTTGCGGCAGAGTTTATGGTAGGATATCGGCAGAAACGGGAGAGGGGGTGGACAAATGGGATTTTGGCGTGGGCTGATGGACAGCGTGCGGCAGACCTTTCAGGCCGGCGCGGCGGAGGGCCGCCAGGAGGCCCGGGAGGCCCTGGCCGCAGACCCCACCTATCAGGCCTATCTGGCCCAGGCAGAGGCCATGAGGCAGGAGGTGGCCCAGATCCCCAAAAAGATCGCCCCCCTGTCCCAGCGGGAGCAGTTCATGACCGCCCTGGCCGCCCCCTACCGCACCCTCCATCTGGAGATCGCCTATGGCGGCTTTCCTGAAATCGACCAGGGGCGGCCCTATTTTTGGTTAGACTGGCAGAAGGAGGGCGGGCGCCACGACCTGCGCTTCCCCCTGGCCATGTTTGCCTTCGGCCGGGCCGGCCTGCTGCCGGAGGAGAAGAAGGCAAGGCTGGCAGAGATCATCCGCCGGGACTTTCAGGCCACCGACCGCACCAGCGTCTATCAGGCCGCCGCCCCCCTGGCCATGTATTTCGGCGGCGGGCTGGACCTCTATCTGGGCCAGGAGGCCCGGAACCGGAAGCGGACCTGGGAGCGGGCGGGCAGACCCCCTCTGCCGGATGCCTGGGGGGCCTTTCATCTGTGCGCCCTGGCCCAGCTGCTCACCGCAGCGGGGGACCTGGGATACGGGGAGAAGGAGGCCCTGCTGGCCTGCTTCGGCGAGGGCGCCCGGTATGCCCAAAAGACCTTCCCCAACTGGGCCGGCTACGGCCAGGCCCTGCTGGAGGGGGAGGAGGCTTTGGGCAGCAACAACCGGCGGGGCCGGCGGGTGATCGCCGAGACCATCCAGCGCCTGACCACCTGTCCCGCCAGCCCCTGGCGGCTGGTGCCCTTTGCCAGCGGTCTGGCATGACCCCCCTCAAACACAAAACAGGCCCCCGGCGCAGAAACTGCGCCGGGGGCCTTGTTCCCTAAAATTTTCTTCCTGTCACAGGATGCGGCGGGCGGCAAAGTAGTTGGTGATGTAGTAGCTGGTGTCCAGGCTGCTGATCTTCACCCCGTCCTGGGGGGTGGAGGCGTGGACGATGTTGCCGTCGCCGATGTAGATGGCCACATGGGTGGGATAGGAGCCGTTGGTGGAGAAGAACACCAGGTCTCCCTGCTGCAGGTCACTCTTATTCACGGCCACGCCGTTCTTCACCTGATCCCTGGAGGACCGGTAGAGGGAGTAGCCAAAGTGGGAATAGACATAGCTGGTAAAGCCGGAGCAGTCAAAGGTATTCGGCCCGGCGGTACCGTAGACATAGGGATAGCCCACATACTGCAGGGCGAAGTCCACGATCTGCTGCCCCAGGGGGTTGGAGGAAACATCGCCGTTGCCGTCGGGCTTGGAGACGCTCTCCCCGTCCTGGACGATGACGAACTCTGCCGAGACATAGCCCGTCCGGCCGTTGCAGAGGATCTGATACCAGCCGTTGGTCTTGCCGGTGATGGGGAAGCGGTCCCCGTCATAGACGTTGCACAGGATGGCGTAGCCCGTGCCCGGACCCTGACGCACCCGCAGGGCGTCGCCGCCGGCGTTGATGCAGGCGTAGTTTTCCGCCTGGGCGGCTACGGCAGAGATGGTGGCGGTCTTTTCGTTGCCGTTTTCATCCTGATAGACCACCAGAATCTCTCCGCTGGCCTGACTGGGGTCCACGCTGATGGGACTGTCGATGACAGAGTCACTGGCGGCGTTGATGGTCTGGTCCCGGTCCACCCGGATGGCGGTGCTGCTGTCTTCCGGGGCAGCCAGGGCGGTGACGGACAGCACCGAGGCGGCCAGCAGGCCCATAGCCAGGACCCGGGAGACAAATCGTTTGTGAGTCATGGGAATCTACCTCCGTTTCAGGGGGGTCAGCGGGCAGCCAGTGCGCGCTCCAGCCAGACAGAGGCGATGTCAATGGCGGCATAAAGGCTGTCCTTCTCGCTGCGCTTGACCACCCGGTCCCGGCCCTTGAGGTCGGGGGAGGTGAGCTGCAGCTGGATGCTGACCTTGGTGGCGACGTTCAGGTCTCCCACGGGCTTGCTGTCCATGATCTGGAGCAGGATGATGTGGGAGTCGGCCATATCCCCGTAATAAATCAGGTTATCCTTGCGGCGCAGGGGATGGCCTTTATACATGAGCGGGATCTTTTCGTTTGCCATAGAAACCTCCATCAGTCAAAATAGGATATGGAATCAGCGTCGCACAGCCAAAGGCTCTGACGACAAAGGTTCAAAATAAATGTAACCGAATTGTAACACATTTCCTCTCCCTTGTCAAATCCCTTTCTGGAAATATTGAACGGGGGACACCGGGACCCTGGCTTCACCTTTCCGACTGCTGCCAGTGGGCCAGTTTGGGTAGCTGGGCCTCAAAATAGGCCCGCGCCTGTGGGGGCGGCCAGTGCTCGCTGGCCATGTGGTCCACCAGGAAATCAATCAGCTCGGGCAGGCTTTTGTAAACAAACGCCCCGTCGGTGTAGCACCATTGGCAATAGTCCTCGTTGTATGTGCCGTCCGGTTCCCTGCTGAGGCAGGAATCCTCCAAGGGCATCCCGCAGCATTGGCAGACCAGCCTTCTGGGGGAGCCCAGAAGGGTATTGATGGAGACATCGAACAGCTTGGACAGCAGCTTCAGAGTCTCCGTGTTTGGGACCGTCTCCCCCGTCTCCCAGCGAGAAACGGCCTGCCGGGTCACATAGACCTCTTCCGCCAGCCTGTCCTGGGACAGGCCCTTTTTCATGCGCAGCTGCCGCAAAATCTCTTTGGTTTCCATCGAAAGCATCACCTCACAGAGAGTATAGCATCTTGATGACAGAACGCAAAGCAACGTGCTGTTGCAGCAAAGCTTTTAAACTGTAAAAAATATAATCGTTAAGAAGATAAATCCTTAACGCCCACATTTTGTTTTACAGGAGAAAATACAAAAGTTAGAACAAGAAATCGACGGTAGTTCCACGGGGTCCCAAAAGAAATTGATAGGTTTAAACAATTGTCGGAGGAACCCTAAATCCCATATCCCCAATGCCAAGCACACGATTAAAATAAAATAGTGAGATTATACTTTGGGGTAAATCTTTAATGCGATTATATTGTGTTAAGTCCCACCCATTAATTTTTGCACGTTCGGCATATCGCTCACAAGCTCCAATAACACTGTTTGCAGCATGCTTTTTGCTAATTCCTTTCTCAAGGTACCGCTTCGATGCATCAGCTACAGCACGCCAAATAATCCCATAAATCTGTGATACCGAAAAATCATTTAAAATAATGTCAAATGTCTTATAGGTCTTTTCTCCGGGAGTAAACTCAAAATTAACTTTATC
>DXEA01000153.1 GCA_019115225.1 Candidatus Evtepia faecigallinarum | reverse complement strand
GCACGCCGCTCCGGGAGAAGTATTTTCGGCGACGTACACGCCGCCGCCGAAAATGATTCCATCTGATTTCGCGGCTGCGGCCGCGAAACTCTGCGAGGCTTTTTCCACAGACAGACGTGCCCTTCCGCTCCCTTTGAGGGAAACGGAAGGGCGCGTTTTTTTCATCCCTCCGGTGACAGGGCCGACCAGGCGTCCCCGGCGGTCAGGCGCTGGTGGTCCCGATAGGCCAGCATCTCGCCGTCGGCGGTGATCATCACCGTGTCCACCTCCTCCAGCTGGGTCAGGGTGAGGACCACGCTGTAGTCAGCCAGGGTCAGGTCGATGCCCGACAGGGAGGCGTAGGCACTGGAAAAGTCCACGGTGAGCAGGCCGTTGTGGATGCTCAACTTGCGCACCCGCACCCCGTCGGGGATGGCCTTCTCCAACACCTCCGACTGGGGCTCGGTCAGCAGCAGCTGCAATAGGCCCTCCACCGGCTGGGTATCCTGGGGCAGGGTACGTTTCTCGGATGCCAGGGCGTTTTCCGCCCCTTCCTCCCGGTTCAGGTAGTACACGGCATAGGCCGTCCCCTGCTCCTGCTGCAAGCAGCCGGTCAGGCCCAGGGTCAGCAGGAGGGCCAGCAGCAGGCAGATCCTTCTCATGGCACCTCCCCCTCCCCTTGCCAGGCGGGCAGCAGGACCTCAAAGACCACCCCGGCCTCCTCCCGGGCCCGGACGGTGACCTGGCCGCCGTGGTGGCGCACCGTGTCCCGGACGATGGACAGCCCCAGGCCGGTGCCGCCGGCGGCCCGGGAGCGGGCCTTGTCCACCCGGTAAAAGCGCTCAAAGATCCGGGGCAGGTCCTCCTCCGGGATGCCCACGCCGGTGTCGGCCACGGACAGGCTGACCTGGTCCCCCCGGCGGCAGGTGGTCACCTCCACCCGGCCCCCGGGGACGTTGTATTTGATGGCGTTTTCCATTAAATTCTTCAAAATCTGCACCGTGTCCTCCGTGTTGCACCACACCGCGCACGCCTGGCCCAGCCGGGTCTCCAGGGTCACCTGGGCCTCCTCGGCCAGGGGGGTGAGCAGGCGCCGGGTGCGCTCCACCTGTTCGTTCAGGTCCACCGCCTCCCGGCGGCGGGTGCGCTCCTCGTCCAGGCGGTTGAGCTCCAGCAGCTCCTGGCTGATGTGGATGAGCCGGTCGGCGGCCTCGCCGATGTCCGCCACAAACTCCCGGGCGGTCTCCCGGTCGATGTTCTCGTCCTGGAGGATGGAGTCGGTGAGCAGGCGGATGGAGGCCAGGGGGGTCTTGAGCTCGTGGGAGGCGTCGGAGACGAACCGCCGCCGCTCCTCCTCGGTGGTCTGCAGGCGGCCGGTGAGCTGGTTGAACTCCTCGGCCAGCTGGGCCAGCTCGTCATGGCCCCCCATGGTGATGCGGTGGGTATACTCCCCCGCCCGCACCGTGCGCATGCCCCCCAGCAGGGCACGCACCCGCCGGGAGAGGAAAGCAGAAAAGGCCCAGAAGAGCACCAGCACCGCCAGGCACACCACAACGGAGATCAGGCGCAGGTTCCGCTGCAGCTCCTGCAGCAGGGCTCCCTGGCCGCTGTCCTGCTCATACAGGCACACCGCCCCCACCACCTGGTTGCGGTTCATCACCGGCGCGGCGGCGCGGCTGAAAAAGGTGCCGTCCCGGTACTGGCTGGAAAAGGCATCGTTGTTGCCCAGAGCCTCGGCAATCTCCCGGGTCAGGGCATACTTGCCCACGGCGGAGGTCTCCCCGGTGTCGTAGAGGACCAGCCCCGCCTCGTCGGTGATCACCACCCGGGCCACGTCCAGGTCCTCCAGCTGGCTGATGGCTTGCTCCACCGTCTCCGGGGTGAGCTCGTCGGCGGTGGTGAGGGTGTTGCTGATGAGGGCGGTCTGGTTGGCCAGGGCGGTCTGCTGGGAGCGGAACATCAGGTTCTGGCTCATGATGAGGGGATAGGTGTTCATGAGCACCAGCAGGGCGGCGATGAGGAAAAAGTAGCCCAGGGCCAGACGGGTCTGCAGCGAGTGGGGGATGTCCGTCTGACAGTGCCGGCTCAGGCTGTCCAGGCCCGCCGCCAGGACCTTGCGCCGGTCAGTTCCCATTGAAATAGTAGCCCACCCCCCACTTGGTACACAGCAGGGCGGGGTTGGCCGGGTCCTGCTCCACCTTTTCCCTCAACCGGCGGATGTGGACGTCCACCGTGCGGTACTCCCCGGTGTACTCATAGCCCCAGACCTGGTTGAGCAGCTGCTCCCGGCTGTAGACCCGGTTGGGGTGCTTCATGAGCAGCTCCAGCAGGTCAAACTCCCGGGCGGTGAGCTCCACCTTTGCCCCGCCCTTCCAGGTGGTCCGGGCGGCGGTGTCCAGGGTCAGGCCCCCCACGCTCAGCCGCTGGCGGTCGTCCTCCTGCCGGCGGGTGGTGGAGGCCCGGCGGAGCAGGGCCTTCACCCGGGCCTTGACCTCCAGGATGTTGAAGGGCTTTGTGATGTAGTCGTCCGCCCCGTATTCAAAGCCCAGCAGCTTATCTGTGTCCTCGCTGCGGGCGGTGAGCATGATGATGGGCACGGTGGAAAAGGCCCGGATCTCCATGCAGGCCTGCAGGCCGTCCAGCTCAGGCATCATCAGGTCCAGGATGATCAGGTCGTACTCGTTGGCCTTGGCCAGCTCCACGGCCTGGCGGCCGTTGTAGCCCACGTCCACCGTGTAGCCCTCGTTTTCCAGGTTGAAGCGGATGCCCTTGACCATCACTTTTTCGTCATCCACCACCAGGATTCGTGCCATGGTCCCCTCCTTCCTCCGCCGCCGGTGCGGCGGTGACGTAGGGCCGGAGGCCCTCCAGCGTGGCCTCGCCGATGCCCTTGACTTCCAACAGTTCTTCCACAGAGGAAAAGCCCCCGTGCTCCTCCCGCCAGGCCACGATGGCCTCCGCCTTGACCTGGCCGATGCCGGGCAGACGGGTCAGGTCCGCGGCCGAGGCGGTGTTCAGGTCCATCACCTCGCCGTCCAGCAGCCCCGGGGCCGCCGGCTCTGTCTCCTCTGCTGCCGGCAGGTCTCTCACGGTGCTCACCGTCACCCCCTGCCGGGGCGGGGCGGCAAAAAACCACAGCAAGGTCCCTGCGGCAAAGAGGGCGGTGAGGAGGAGGGTCAGAAGTTCCAGGCGAGAAATTTTCACAAATTTTCCCTTCATCTTCCCCTCCCCCATTGCGTCTTGTGGTCAGCTTTGTTATGATAATATAATCGAACCCTTTTCTTTCGTCTTTGGGCCCTGTGGTTTTTTCATAGGCAATGAAAACACAGGATCATTATAACACGGGATGTGGATGTTTCCTATGAAAAAAACGCTGATTCGTGCAAGTTCTTTCTTGCTGACCTTGTCGCTCCTGGTCTCCCTGCTGGTGCCCGCTGCCTCCGCCATCAACTACGAGGGCGTGGAGAGCATCACTGTGGACGCCACCGCTGCCTTCCTCATCGACCTGGACACCGACCAGGTCCTCTATGAGCAGGAGGCCGACCAGCAGCGCTACCCGGCCAGCATCACCAAGATCATGACCGCCCTGCTCACCCTGGAGGCCGTGGGCCGGGGGGAGCTGGACCTGAGCACCGAGATCACCGTGGACGCCGCCGCCCTGGCGGACATCACCGATGACTCCTCCACTGTCTATCTGAAGGCTGGGGAGGTCATCACCGTGGAGAACCTGCTCTACTGCCTGCTGGTCTCCTCCGCCAACGAGGCCTCCAACATCCTGGCCATGGCCGTGGCCGGGGACATCCCCACCTTTGTGGAGCAGATGAACCAGCGGGCCCAGGAGCTGGGGATGACCGGCACCCACTTTGCCAACCCCCACGGCCTGCACGACCCCGACCACTACTCCACCGCCTGGGACATCTACCGCATGACCAAGCAGGCCATGACCCACTCCACCTTCCGGGAGATCGTCTCCACCGCCTATTACACCGTGCCGGCCACCAATCTGTCGGCCGAGCGGGACCTCATCAACACCAACGCCCTGCTCACCTCCACCAAGTACCCCGGCTATACCTACTCGGGTACCATTGGCGTGAAAACCGGCAGCACCGGCCAGGCGGGCTTCTGCCTGGTGGCCGCCGCCAAAAAGAGCGGCCACACCCTGGTCTCCGTGGTCCTGGGGGCCGAAAACCCCACCGACAGCAACGGGAATGTCACCCAGCGCAAGCAATTCTCCGAGAGCCGGAAGCTGCTGGACTGGGGCTTTACCAACTTCTCCGCCGCCACCCTGCTGGATGCCGACACCTATCTGCAAGAGATCCCCGTCCGCTTCTCCCCCAGCAGCAGCCATGTGGTCCTCCAGCCCACCCGGTCGGTGAAGGTCCTGGTGCCCGGAGAGTATGACGCCGAGCGGCTGGAGCTGCGGCTGAAGCTCAACAGCGACGTGGCCTCGGCCCCCATCACCAAGGGGGATGTGCTGGGCACCGTCACCGTCATCTACGCCGGGGAGGAGTACGCCGTGGTGGATATGGCTGCGGTCACCGACGTGTCCTTCTCCCCCTTTGTGGCCTTTGTCACCAGCGTGAACACCGTGCTGGGCAACATCTATGTGCGCCTGCTGCTGCTGGTGGCCCTGGTGCTGGTGGTCATCGGCTTCATCCGCCGTTTCCAGGAGCACACCAAGGAGGAACGCCGGGCCAAGCGCCAGCAGCGCCAGCAGGAGAAAATCGCCTTCCGCCAGCGGGAGGCCGAGGCCCGGCAGGCCGACGAGGCCTGGGCCAAGCAGGAGAAGGAGGCCCGGGAGGCCCGCCGGAAGGAGGACCTCCTCCGCCGCCAGCAGGAGGCCCAGGAGCGCCAGGCCAAGCGGGCCCAGGAGGCCCAGGAGCGCCACATCCGCCGGGAGCAGGAGCGCCTGGAGCGGGAGGAGCGCCAGCGGCAGCTGCGGGCGGAACGGGAAGCCCGCCAGGCCCAGGAGCGCCAGCGCCGCCAGGAGGAACGGGCGGAGCGGGAGCGCCTGGCCGCCGAGCGCCGGCAGCGGGAGGAAGAGGAACGCCGGGCCCGGGAGGCCCGCCGCCAGGAGGAGCAGGCCCGCCGGCGGCAGGAGGAACGGGCCGAGCGGGAACACCAGCGCCGCCGGGAGCAGGCCGAGCGGGAACGCCGGCAGCGGCAGCAGGAGCTGGACCGCCGGTCCCAGCGCCATGACCCCTATGACCGACGCAGCTCGTACTATGAGGATTACGACCGCCCCCGCCGCCAGAGTGCCCCCCGGGATGCCCGACGCGGCTCCCCCTCCGGCAGCCAGCGGCGGCGGCCCGATGACCGGAGATAACGTACAGACCGCGCCCGAAGCGCAAGGAGGTTACTATGGATCAGAAAATCGCTACCCTGCAGAACTGGATCGACGAGAGCCGGAACATCGTCTTCTTCGGCGGCGCCGGGGTTTCCACCGAAAGCGGCATCCCCGACTTCCGCAGCGTGGATGGGCTGTACAACCAGTCCTATGCCTATCCGCCAGAAACCATCCTCAGCGCATCCTTTTTCGCCCAGAACCCGGAGGAGTTTTACCGCTTTTATCGGGAAAAAATGCTCATCCGGGGGGCCAAGCCCAATGCCGCCCACCTGAAGCTGGCAGAGCTGGAGCGGGCCGGCAAGCTCAGGGCCGTGGTCACCCAGAACATCGACGGCCTGCACCAGGCCGCCGGCAGCAAGATGGTCTATGAGCTCCACGGCTCCACCCTGCGCAACTACTGCATGCGCTGCAAGAAAAAGTACGGCATCGACTACCTCTTCCACACCACCGGCGTGCCCCACTGTGACGAGCCCCATTGCAGCGGCATCGTCCGCCCCGACGTGGTCCTCTATGAGGAGGGGCTGGACGCGGATGTGATCTCCGGGGCCGTCCAGGCCATCCGCAGCGCGGATATGCTCATCATCGGGGGGACCTCCCTGGTGGTCTATCCGGCGGCGGGGCTGGTGAACTATTACAGCGGGAAGAAGCTGGTGCTCATCAACAAGTCCCAGACCAGCATGGACTCCTCGGCGGACCTGGCCATCAACGCCCCCATCGGGGAGGTCTTCGCCCAGATCACCGTCCGCTGAGCGCCCCCGACGTGCCTGACTGCGGAGGTTTTCAATGGACATTGAACTGAACATTCTGGAAAACTGGCTCAACGGCAGCGACAACGTGGTCTTTGTCTCCGGCCCCGACCTGTCTGCCGAGGCGGGCTTTCCCGACTACCGGCAGATGGACGAGGACTATCTGGAGACCTACAAATATCCCCCCGACGAAATCCTCTGCCTGACCTTTCTCCAGCGCAACCCCTTCTACTTCTACCGCTACTACCGGGACAAGATCCTGGCCCCCGTCCTCCAGGCCCAGCCCAGCCCCGCCCACGAGGCCCTGGCCAGGCTGGAGGAGGCGGGGAAGCTCAAGGCCATCCTCACCGTGAACATCGACGGCATCCACCAGGAGGCCGGCAGCCGGGAGGTGGTGGAGCTTCAGGGCTCGGTGATGCGCAGCTGGTGCGCCAAGTGTGAAAAGTTCCTGGACTTCTTCTACATCGCCGACAGCCCCACCCACATCCCCTACTGCAACGTGGACATGTGCGGGGACTATGTGCGCCCGGCCATCGTCCTGAAGGAGGAGCCCTATGACCTGGCCTTGCTGGAAAAGGCCCTGGACTATGTGCGTCAGGCAGAGGTCCTCATCATCGACGGCTCTGCCCTCAAGCACTTCCCGGTGCCCAATCTCATGCAGGCCTATCAGGGCCACAAGCTGGTCCTGCTCAACACCGCCCCCCTGGTCTTTGACGCCCGGGCGGGCGTCGTCATCCGCAACCACACCTGTACCGACATCTTTCAGCAGCTCCGGCTGGACCTGTGATTGCCGGCGGAGGGCCCTGCCCTCCGCCCTTTCCAGGTCCCCGGCGCCCTTTGACAGGAGGAACTTGTTTTGGAAACCAGAATGGAACACGACACCATGGGCCAGGTGGCCGTCCCCGCCCACAAGCTGTGGGGGGCCCAGACCCAGCGCAGCTTAGAAAACTTCCCCATCGGGGAGGAGAAGATGCCCGCCGACCTGCTGCGGGCCTTCGGGGTCCTCAAGGAGGCCTGCGCCGCCGCCAACCGCCGCCTGGGCAAGCTGGACGAGCAGCGCTACCGGCTCATCCAGGACGCCTGCCTGGCCATCCGGGCCGGGGAGCTGGCCGAGCACTTCCCCCTGGCCGTCTGGCAGACGGGCAGCGGCACCCAGACCAACATGAACTGCAACGAGGTCATCGCCCGCTTTGGCAACCTCCAGGCGGGGCAGACCCTTCTGCACCCCAACGACCATGTGAACATGTCCCAGAGCTCCAACGACACCTTCCCCTCCGCCCTGCACATTGCGGCGGCCTCCGCCCTCCACGAGCGGCTCTTCCCCGCCCTGCAGGAGATGACCCTGTGCCTGCAGGAGCTGGAACAGGCCAACAAGGACATCGTGAAAACCGGCCGCACCCACCTCCAGGACGCCGTCCCCCTCACTTTCGGCCAGGAGATCAGCGGCTGGCGGTCCATGCTGGAGCACAGCCGGCAGATGCTCACCCAGTCCCTGGACGGCCTGTATGAGCTGGCCCTGGGCGGCACCGCCGTGGGCACGGGGCTCAACGCCCCCCGGGGCTTTGACCGGGCGGCGGCAGAGGAGGTGGCCAAGCTCACCGATCTACCCTTCCGCACCGCCGGCAACAAGTTCCACGCCCTGGCGGCCAAGGACGCCCTGGCCTTCTCCCACGGGGCCCTGAAGACCCTGGCGGCAAACCTGATGAAGATCGCCAACGACGTGCGCTGGCTGGCCTCGGGCCCCCGGTGCGGCCTGGGGGAGATCTTCATTCCCGAAAACGAGCCCGGCTCCTCCATCATGCCCGGCAAGGTCAACCCCACCCAGTGCGAGGCCCTGACCATGGTGGCCGTGCAGGTGATGGGCAACGACGCCGCCATGGGCTTTGCCGCCTCCCAGGGGAACTTTGAGCTCAACGTCTACATGCCCCTCATGGCCTACAATTACCTCCAGTCGGTGCGCCTGCTCTCCGACGCCATGAACTCCTTCACCCAGCGCTGCCTGACGGGGCTGCGGGCCAACAAGGAGAAGATGGCCGAAAACCTCCACCGCTCCCTGATGACCGTCACCGCCCTGACCCCCATCGTGGGGTATGAGAACGGGGCCAAGATCGCCAAAAAGGCTTTTGGGGAGAACATCTCCCTGAAAGAGGCCGCCGTGGCCCTGGGCCTGTTCACCCCCGAGGACTTCGACGCCGCCTTCCACCCGGAAGAGATGATCTGATCTTCCATCTTAATCTATCAATCGAGAAAGGACTCTGATCCCCATGGACATCAGCGCAGAATCCCTGGCCCTGCACGCCAAGCTCAAGGGAAAGCTGGAGGTGGTCTCCCGCTATCCCATCCAGACCCAGAAGGACCTCTCCCTGGCCTACACCCCCGGGGTGGCCGCCCCCTGCCTGGCCATCCAGAAGGACCCCGCCCAGTCCTTCCAGCTCACCCGCCGGCAGAACCTGGTGGCCGTCATCACCGACGGCTCGGCGGTGCTGGGTTTAGGAAACATCGGCCCCCTGGCGGGGATGCCCGTCATGGAGGGTAAGTGCGTCCTCTTCAAGGAGTTTGCCGGGGTGGACGCCTTCCCCCTGTGCGTGGACACCCAGGACGTGGACGAGATGGTGAAAACCATCGCCCTCATCTCCAAGAGCTTCGGGGGCATCAACTTAGAGGACATCTCCGCCCCCCGGTGCTTCGAGGTGGAGCGCCGGCTCAAGGAGGTCTGTGACATCCCCGTCTTTCACGACGACCAGCACGGCACCGCCGTGGTCATCACCGCCGCCCTCACCAACGCCCTGAAGGTGGTTGGGAAGAAGAAGGAGGAGGTACACATCGTCCTCAACGGCATCGGCGCCGCCGGCGGGGCGGCAGCCAAGCTGCTGCTGGACCTGGGCTACGGCCACCTGACCCTGTGCGACAAGGACGGCATCCTCTGCCCCGGCACCGAGGGGATGCTCCCCCACCACGCCCAGCTTGCCGCCCGCACCAACCCGGAAGGGCGCACCGGCACCCTGGCCGACGCCCTGGTGGGGGCCGATGTGTTCATCGGGGTCTCCCGCCCGGGCCTGGTCACCGGGGAGATGGTGGAGACCATGGCCAAGGACCCCATCCTGCTGGCCATGGCAAACCCCGTGCCTGAGATCATGCCCGACGTGGCCCTGGCCCACGGCGCCGCCGTGGTGGGCACCGGCCGGTCGGACTTCCCCAACCAGATCAACAACGTGCTGGTCTTCCCCGGCCTGTTCAAGGGAGCCCTGTCCTGCGGGGCCGTGCAGATCACCGAGGGGATGAAGTACGCCGCCGCCCGGGCCCTGGCGGAGATGGTCCCCCCCGAAAAGCTCTCCCCCACCTGCATCCTCCCCTCCCCCCTGGACCGGCGGGCGGCCGATGCGGTGGCCGAAGCCGTGGCCGCCGAGGCCCGGCGGACAGGACACGCCCGGTTTTAATCCCCCCCACCGGCTCCGGCACAGGGCGCCCCCTGTCCGGACGCCGGTGGGGTTTTTCCGTCAAAACTATTTGCACCGGAAAGCATCCCTGCCATTTTGCCCAAATCGGAGGGGGATTTTCCTTGACGAATGGTTATCTTGGGGTTACAATGACGTAAATCCCCGCTTTGGGCGGGGCCGCGAAAGGAGGGGCTCCCATGCCGCCCAAGGTCATCGGACCCCGTCGGTCCATCGCCATCGAACTGCTGCTGTTCCTGGCCTATTCGTTCTTCAGCGCCTCCTGGATGGTGGGCTCCATCGTCACGCCGGACATGGCCCAGGAGTTTGGGGTGTATACCATCCCCTCCTCGGTGAACAACGCCATCTCCGCGGCCAAGATTTTGGGCAACTTCGTGGCCGCCTGGATTCTGGTGAAGCTGGGGCCCAAGCACACGGTCTCCCTGTCCTGCCTGCTCACCTGCGCGGTGGTGGCGGGGGCCTTTGCCACCTCCTTCCCCTTCTTCATCATCACCCGCTTCCTGCTGGGCTTCGGCGGGGCGGTGCTGATGATCTGCATGACCCCCTATGTGGTCTACTGCTTCGAGCCCAAGCAGCAGCCCATCTTCATCGGCCTGAACAACGCCGGGCCCAACACCGGCAACCTCATCGCCCTGCTCAGCGTCACCGCCGTCCGGGGCTGGCTGGGGTCCTGGCGCAGCGTCATCCTCTTTTACGGCATCTTCAGCCTGATCTTCCTGGTGGTCTGGCTCTTTGTGGGCCGCAGCTATCCCATCTCTGACAAGCCCAAGGAGGATCTGCCCGCCGGCCAGGCCGTCTACCGCTACCGGGACGGCCTGCGGGAGCCCTTTCTGTACAAGTTCGTCTTTACCATGACGGGCCGGCTGGTGATGTACACGGTGATGCTCTACCTCTTCCCCCTGCACCCCAGCTTCACCGTGGACGCCCAGTTCATCTCCCTCATGATTGCCCTCACGGGCATCCCCGGCACCCTCATCGGCATCGTGCTGGCCAAAAAGCTCAAGCGGCACATCCAGCTCTTCCGCTTCTCGGGGGTGGCCCAGTCCCTGCTGTTCTTTATCATGCTGCTGACCCACTCGGCGGCGGTAGCCACGGTGTGCGCCATCCTGCTGGGGTTTGTGATCTTCATCTCCACCCCCGCCCTCTTCACCCTCCCCGCCCGGCTGCCCGGGGCCACGCCCCAGAAGGTGGCGGTCATCCTCACCCTCTACTGGACGGGGGCCTATTTGCTGCAAATGGCCATCTATGCCATTGTGGTCCACATCGCCAACATCCTCAGCTGGCAGACCGCCATGCTCTTCACCGCCATCTACTCCCTGACCTTCCTGGTGGGCACCTTCCTGCTGCCCGACTTCGACCTGCCGGACAGCCCCCACCCGCCGAAGGAGAAGGAGGAGAGTGCCGGCTGACCCCCCTCCCATGCCTTCCCTGCGCGCCCCGACCGCCTTTGGCGGCCGGGGCCTTTTGTTTGCGCCCGGGCAAAAACTTCCCATCCTTCACAGGTTGTTCACAAAGTTTTTAGCCTCAATTAAGCTTCCTTCGGTACCGTACTAATGAGAGGGACCATAGGTCCCGGAAAAGGAGGAAGCGCATTGATTGAAGTAAGTCATCTCACCAAGCGCTATGGGGACCACACGGCAGTGGATGACCTGTCCTTTCACATCGAAAAGGGGCAGATCTACGGCCTGCTGGGCCCCAACGGCGCGGGGAAATCCACCACCATGAACATCATGACCGGCTGCCTGGCGGCCACCGCCGGCCAGGTGACCGTGGGGGGCTGGGACATTTTTGAGGACGCGGCCAAGGCCAAAAAGCTCTTAGGCTACCTGCCCGAGCGCCCGCCCCTCTATCTGGACCGCACCCCCCAGGAGTATCTCACCTTCGTGGGCCGGGCCAAGGGCCTCAGCCCCCGGCAGTTAGAGGCGCAGCTGTGCTACGTCATGGAGGTCACCCGGACCGCCGACGTGGCCCACCGGCTCATCAAGAACCTCTCCAAGGGCTATCAGCAGCGGGTGGGCATCGCCCAGGCCCTCTTGGGGGACCCGGAGGTCATCATCCTGGACGAGCCCACCGTGGGCCTGGACCCCAAGCAGATCATCGAGATCCGCTCCCTCATCCAGACCCTGGGCCGGGACCGGACGGTCATCCTCAGCAGCCACATCCTGTCGGAGGTCCAGGCGGTGTGCCAGACCATCCTCATCCTCTCCAAGGGGAAATTGGTGGCCTGCGACACCCCGGAAAACTTAGAGCGCCGCTTCGCCGGCACCACCACCGTCGCCCTCACCGCCCAGGCCGGCACCGAAGAGGTCCGCCGCCTGCTGGCCTTCCTGCCGGGCGCCTCCCAGCTGACGTTCCAGCCGGTGGGCGAGGACAAATGTCAGGTCACCCTGGAGACCGACTGGGACGAGGACGTCCTGTGCCGGGATATTTTCTTTCTCTTCAGCCGGGCCCAGCTTCCCCTGCTGCGCCTGACCACCGCCCGGGCCGGCCTGGAAGAGATTTTCCTGGAGCTGACCCGGGACACCGCTGATCCCCTCTCCGCCCCAGAAGAAGAGGCGGTCCAGGGGGAAGCGGACACCCGGGAAACACCGGGAGAGGAGGAGGATGCCGAATGAAAGCGGTCTTTCGCCATGAGCTGGCCTCCTATTTCACCGGCATGGCAGGCTACGTCTTTGGCGCCTTCCTGCTGCTCTTTGCCGGCATTTATACGGTGGTCATCAACGTCCAGTCCGGGCTGGCCAACTTTGCCTATGTATTCAGCAACATGTCCTTCCTCTTCCTCATCATCGTCCCCATCCTCACCATGGGGGCCGTGGCAGAGGAGAAGCGGCAGAAAACCGACCAGCTGCTCTACTCCCTGCCCCTGACCATGACGGGAGTGACCCTGGGGAAATACGCCGCCCTGCTGGTGGTCTTTCTGCTGCCCACGGGCATCCTGTGCCTGTATCCCCTGGTGCTGTCGGCCTTCGGCTCCATTTATGGCCCGCTGACCATCGGCACGGCGGTGGGCTTCTTTTTCCTGGGCGCGGCCCTGCTGGCAGTGGGGCTCTTCCTCTCCTCCATCACCGAGAGTCAGGGGGTGGCTGCGGGGCTGTGCTTCGTGGTGCTGCTGGTGAACTATTTCCTCTCCGACCTGTCGGACTACTTTTCCAACTCCGCCGGGGCGGCCTTCTGGACCCTCACGGTGCTGGTGGTCCTGGTGGGGGTGGTCTTTCGCCTGATGACGGGCAGCCGGCTGGTCTCCCTGGCCCTGGCGGGGGTGCTGGAGGCCCTGCTGCTGGTGCTCTATGTGGTCCGGGGAGAGGATTTTTCCCTCATCCTGCCCGCCATGACCAGCGGCCTGTCCCTCTTTGAGCGGTTCTATCCCTTTGTGGACGGGGTCTTTGACCTGACGTCCATCGTCTATTTCCTGACGGTGATCGGCATTTTCCTCTTCCTCTCCGTCCAGTCCCTGGAGAAACGGAGGTGGAGCGCATGAGAAAGCCCAACTGGAAAGACGCCCTGGCCCGGGGGCGGCAGCAGCTGCCCCGGAAGGGGGACTGGAGAAAGGCCATCTCCACCCGCTCCTTCCGGGTGGGGGGCTACAGCATGGCGGCGGCGGCCATCGTGGTGGTCATCGCCGTGGTGGCAAACCTGCTGGTCAACGCCCTGCCCGCCTCGGCCACCCAGTTTGACACCTCCCAGGGGGCCATGTACACCCTCTCCCAGGAGACCACAGACCTGCTGGCCGGCCTGGAGGAGGACGTGACCGTCTATTGGATCGTCCAGAGCGGCCAGGAGGATGAGACCCTGTCCACCCTTCTGGACCGCTACACCGGCCGCAGCGACCATCTGATCCTGGAGAAAAAGGACCCCGACGTGGCCCCCGGTTTCCTGTCAGAATACGTCACCGGGACGGTGTACAACAACAGCCTTATCGTGACCTCGGACACCCGGGACACCTATGTCAGCTATGAGGACATCTATACCTATGAATACTCTGACGACTACACCTCCTACAACGTCAGCTTCAACGGGGAGAGCGCCCTCACCAGCGCCATCGACTATGTCCTCCGGGACACCCTGCCCAAGGTCTACACCCTCACCGGCCACGGGGAGGAGGATTTGACCGCCAGCTTCCAGGCGGCGGTGGAGAAGCAGAACGTGGACCTGGAAGAACTCTCCCTGCTCACCAGCCAGAGTGTCCCCGAGGACGCCGACTGCCTGCTGGTGTGCGGGCCGGCCAGTGACATCTCCCAGAGTGAGCTGGAGGCCATCCAGGACTATCTGGACGAGGGCGGAGACCTGATCCTCCTCACCGATCCCCTCCAGGACGGGGAGGAGCGGCCCAATCTGGACGCCCTCATGGCCCAGTACGGCATGTCCGCCGCAGAGGGCATCGTGGTGGAGGAGGATACCTCCAACTACGCCTTGGGCAGCCCCGTCTACCTGCTGCCGGACATCCAGAGCCACACCATCACCGCACCCCTGGTGGATGGGGGATATTATATCTTCTTGGCCCTGGCCCAGGGGCTGGTCCTGGACGAGGACACCGGGGAGGACCTGGTGGTGGAGTCTCTGCTGACTACCTCGGACCAAGCCTACTCCAAGGCCGCAGGGTACGGCATGGAGACCTACAGCTGGGAGGGGGGGGACACCAAGGGGCCCTTCTCCCTGGCCGCCGCCGCCACCAAGACCCTGGATGACGGCCAGGAGAGCCATGTACTTTGGATCTCCTCCACCGCCCTGCTGGACGACCAGTATAACCAGCAGGTCTCCGGGGCCAACCAGGACTTCTTCCTCAACTGCGTGAACTGGACCTGCGAGGGGGAGGAGAGCAGCATGTCCATCCACGCCAAGACCATGACCACAGAATACCTGACCATCAGCGCCTCCACTGCCTCCCTGCTCACCCTGCTGGTGGTGGCCGTGGTGCCCCTGTGCTATCTGGGCTTCGGCCTGCGGGTCTGGATCAGGAGGAGACGCCAATGACGAACTTGACAAGAGGAAAAAAGCTGGTGCTGCTGCTGGGCATCCTGCTGGTGCTCATGGCCGTGACCATTTTGGTCATGGAGCTGGTCCCCGACGAGAGTGCCCAGGAGGAGACGGCGGTGACCATCTTCACCCTGGATATGGACCAGGTCACCACCCTGTCCTGGGCCTATGAAGGGGAAGAGGTCAGCCTGGAGCGGGACGGGGAGAACAACTGGACCTATCCCGCCGACGATACCTTCCCCCTGGACCAGACCTACCCGGACGCCATGGTCCAGACTCTGTCGGAGATCCAGGCCGACCGGATCATCGAGGACCCCGAGGACCTGAGCGAGTACGGCCTGGCCGACCCGGTGTGTGCCATCACCGTCCAGGCCGGGGAGAGCCGGGAGCTGGCCATCGGGGACGAGACCAGCCTGGGGGGGGGCAGCGCTACCTCTCCCTGGGTGACGGCAACGTCTACCTGGTGGACGCCGGCCTGCTGGATGACTTCGCCCTGGGCCTGTATGACATCGTGGCCAAGGAGTCCATCCCCTCCATGACCGACGTGAGTGCCTTCCAGATCCAGACCGGCAGCACCACCCTGGCCATCGACTACCGGGACGAGGACGGCCTGGCCTACAGCGACCAGTACCACTGGTTCTGGGACCAGGATGGGACCCTCACCGCCCTGGACACCAGCCTGACCAGTTCCCTGCTGGGCACCATCACCGGCCTGAGCTGGAACAGCTGCGTGGCCTACGCGGCCACCCAGGACCAGCTGAGCCAGTGGGGGCTGGATGAACCGGCGGTGACCGTGACGGTCAGCTACGTGGAGTCGTCCCAGGTGGAGACCAACGAGACCGACGAGGACGGCCAGCCCATCTACGAGACCCAGGAGACCCCCAAGACCTTCACCCTGGAGCTGGGGGACTATGACGGGGACACCTGCTATGCCCGGCTGGCGGGCTCGTCCATGGTCTACCAGGTGGACGGGACGGTCCGGGACACCCTGGCGGCGGCCAAGGGCAATGACCTGCTGCCCCAGGACGTGCTGCTCATGGACTGGACGGAGGTCACCGGAGTGGACATCACCCTGGATGGGACCTCCTACCACCTGGAAAAGACGGTGCAGGAGGAGACCGACGAGGACGGCAACACCACCGAGACCTATCTCTATCAGCTAAACGGCCAGACGGTGGACATCGCCGACGCCCTGGACAGCGTCCAGGAGCTGTCTGTCGTCGGCAGCGATGCCGGCGCCCAGGGGAGCAAGGAGGAACTCTCCCTCACCTTCCACCGGGATACGGACTACTATCCCACCGTCACCCTCACCTTCTACGCCTACGACAGCAGCAGCTGTCTGGAAAGCCTGAACGGGGAGACCCGTCTGCTGGTGGACCGGGACGGCGTTCTGGAGTTGGTGGAAACCCTTCAGGACCTGCTGACGGAAAACTAAGCGCAAAACACGGGACAGTCTGTTGACTGTCCCGTGTTTTGTTACAAAGGCGATTTTACCGGTGCCGGGGCGGCCCGCCCCGGTGCTGCTTGCGGAAGCAGGCCTCGCACAGGCGGCCGTGGTGGTGCAGGGGGAGGGCGGCCCCGCAGATGGCACAGAAGCGGATGTTGTTTTTCAGCCGGTGGAGGAGGATTTCGTTGATCTCCTCGGCCACCTCCTCCCGCCGGTCGTAGAGGGCGTCCTCGTCCACGGGACAGCCAAAGGCCTTGCAGAAGGAGAAGTACAGGTCCAGTTTCCGGCAGTACAGCTCCAGCTCGGGCAGGGTCCGGGTCCGGTCCTCGGGCAGGGCGGGCTGCTCGATGGGCTGTTCCTGCTGGTGCAGGCGGAGGAAGCGGAAGAAGAGCTCCCGCAGGGGCTCCTCGGTCTCGTCGAAGGGGATGTTGGCTGCCCGGAGCTCCTGGTCCTTGGTCAGCTGAAACCCCTGCTCCCGGATCTTGGAGATGATAGTGAGGTAGCGGCTGATGTCCAGCTTCACATAGGGCTCCACCGTGGGCATCTTGTTCCACTCGGTGAGGACCTCCAGCAGGTCAAAGTCCACCATGAGCACCAGGTCGGAAAACCCTGCCACCGCCTGCTGCAAGGGGGGCACCACCGTGTTCAGGCCCGCCCGGATGGCGCCCAGGTTCTGGGTGGCCCCCACATAGCCCTTGTCGTACATGCCGTACCGGCCCGCCCGGCCGGCGATCTGCTGGATCTCCTCGGGCTTCAGCTCCCGCCGCTCCACCCCGTCGAATTTCTCCGTGTCCATGAAGATGATCCGCCGGATGGGCAGGTTCAGCCCCATGCCGATGGCGTCGGTGGAGACCACATAGGACATGCGGCCCTCCAGAAAGCCCTCCATCTGCCGCCGGCGGGTGGCATAGGGCAGGGCGCCGTAGATGATGGCGGGCTCCTTGCCCGACTGGCGCAGGTCCTCGGCCACGCTGAGGACCCCGATCTTGGAAAAGGTGATCAGGGCGTCCCCCGGCTGGATGCGGGTGTAGTCGATGGGGTGGTTCATACACACCAGGGGGGTCTTGCGCCGGTGGACGATGACCTCATAGGTGTCCCCGCAGCTCTCGATGAGCCGCAGCAGCAGGTCCTTGGCCTCCGGGGCGGCGCACAGGTGGACCTCCGGGGCCAGGACCCCTAAGATGGCCCGGGTCCAGGCATAGCCCCGCTGGCGGTCGGCAATCATCTGGCACTCGTCAATAACCGCCACCTCGTAGGGCTGCTTCAGGGCCAGCTTTTCCGCCGTGGCGGCCACATGGGTGTCGTCCTCCCGCACGTCCTCCTCCTCGCCGGTGGTCAGGCTGCACTCCACCCCTGCGTCCAGCAAGACCTCCTGGGCCTCCAGGGCCAGCAGGCGCAGGGGGGCCAGATAGACCCCCGTCCGGGCTTCTTTCAGGCGCTGGAAACCGGCATAGGTCTTGCCCGTGTTGGTGCCCCCCAGGTGGAGGACAAAGTGGCGGTCCATGGCCCGGGCTTCCGGGTATTCATCCTTGGGGTTCAGGGCCATGAGGACCTCTAAGCTGGTGCGGATGGCCCGGGGCACATAGCAGACGGAGTAGAGGTAGCCGATGGGCCGGGAGAGGAGCTGGTTGACGGGGAAATCCTCCATGCCCAGCAGGGCGTCCAGATCGGCCTCCGGCTGGGCGGCGGTGAACTGGTCGATGGCCTGTCGGGCTGCGGCGTGGAGGACGGCGGCATACTCGCCTTTCACCCGCAGGGCCAAGGGGGTTTCCGGGTTCTCCCCCAGCCAGGGGGCAGCCTGGAGGAAGTGGGTCAGGTCCCCGGGCAGCTGGGCCCCGTCGCAGCGGGTTGCCAGGGAGAAGAACTGTTTGAGATAGCCCGAGACCTGGGAGGCCAGCAGCCGGCGGCTCCGGGCCGCGGCGGGCAGGTGGTCCAGGATCACCTTGTGATAATACCCGGCCAGGGTCCAGGCCCGGTC
>DXEA01000152.1 GCA_019115225.1 Candidatus Evtepia faecigallinarum | reverse complement strand
AAGGGGTTCTCCACCGCCTGGCGCAGCTCGGCCCGGGTGACCGTCTGGCAGCGGCAGACCACCTCGCCGTAGTCCGGGTCGGCGGCGATGAGGGCGGCCTGTGCTTCGGGCCCCAGGTCCCGGAAGCGGGGGAAGCCCCGGCGCTGGGGCTGGAAGTCCTCTTTGGGGACCAGGTCAATGGTGTTGGACACCAAGGCCACCACCTCCTGGGCGATGGGCAGGGAGGCGGTCAGGCCCGGGGACTCGATGCCCACCAGGTCAATCAGCCCCGGCCTGTCCTCCCGGATCACGAAATCCCGATAGCCCCCCTCCCCCGGCGGGGCCAGCTTGGGCCGCAGGCCGGCGTAGGAGCCGATGATCTGCCGCCGCTCCAGGGCGGGCAGAAGCTGCCGGGCTTCCCGGAAGAGCTGGTCCATGACTGCCTGGGTGGAGGAAGTGTCCGTGGGGTCGTCCAGATACTCCGCGCTGGGGCCGATGAGAATGTTGCCGTGGACGGTGGGGGTCAGGTGGACCCCTAAGCCCCCCGCCCCCGCCCGGGGGGCGGGGTAGACGGGGAGGGGGAGGAGGTCCTTGGCGATCTGATCCAGGATAAAATACTCCCCCCGGCAGGGGTAGATGTGGTAGTGGGGCACCCCGGCCAGGGCGGCGATCTGCCCGCTGAAGAGCCCGGCGGCGTTGACCACACACCGGGCCCGGAACACCCGCCCGCCGGCGGTGACCGAAAAGCCTCCCTGGGTGGGGGTGATGGCCGTGAAGGGGGCAGAGAAAAAGAAGGAGACCCCGTTGGCCGCCGCGTTCTCCGCCAAAGCCACGGTGTAGAGGAAGGGGTCAAAAATGCCCGTTTCGGGGGAGTACATGGCCCCGATGCCCCCCACCTGGGGGAGCTTGGCGCGGAGTTCCTCCTGGCTGAGCAGGGTCAGGCCCCGGCAGCCGTTGGCCTCCCCCTGCTGCTGCAGGCGGGCCAGCACCGCCAGGTCCGCCTGGTCAAAGGCCACGATGAGCTTGCCCGTCTTGCGATAGGGCACATCCAGCTGGCGGCACAGGGCCTCAAAGCCCCGGTTGCCCGCCACGCACAGCCTGGCCATTTTGCTCCCCGGCCGGTTGTTGAAGCCGGCGTGGACCACGGCGGAGTTGCGCCCGCTGGTGCCGGCGGCCACGTCGGCCTCCTTCTCCACCACGGCCACCTGCAGGCGGAAACGGGAGAGCTCCCGGGCTGCTGCGCAGCCCACCCCGCCGGCGCCGATGATGAGGACATCATAGATCTGTTCCATTGCCCCTTCGCCTCCTTGTTCCCTCCATGATACCACAGCCCACCGGCCGCCACAAGAGGGGGGCAGCGCCGGGACGGCCCAAGGGCATCCCCGGCAGGCGGGGCCACGGAAATGGCGGCCGCCGGCCTTTGGCCGGGGGAATTGACAGACGGGGCAAGATGTACTATCCTAAAAAGACAACGTCCCGCCGGCGGCGGGAGGAAAGTGAGTGGACTATGACCAAGGGATCTGCCGGGCGGCTGCGGCCGCTGGTTTTGTTTTTACAGGGGATTGTCATCGGCACCGGGGCCATCCTGCCGGGGATCAGCGGGGGCGTGCTGTGCATGGCCTTTGGGCTGTATGAGCCCATGGTGGCCCTGTTTGCCCACCCCCTGCAGTCCCTCCGGCGCAACCGCCGGCTGCTGCTGCCCCTGCTGGTGGGCTGCGGCGCGGGCTTTCTGCTGCTGGCCGGGGTGGTGGAGTATCTGCTGCGGGTGGCGGCGGTGGGGACCACGGCATTGTTTGCCGGGCTCATCTGCGGCACCATCCCGGGGCTCATGGAAAAGACCGAGGGCCGGGGCAGCCGCCGGGGCTGGACGGGGTTTGTGGTGAGCCTGGTGGGCTCCTTTTTGCTGCTGAGCCTGCTCTCCTCCGGCCTGGGGGGGCAGGTGGCCCCCAGCACGGGCTGGTATGTGTTCTGCGGGGGCGTGTGGGCCCTGAGCATGATCCTGCCGGGGCTGAGCTCCTCGTCGGTGCTGCTGTTTATGGGGCTGTATCAGCCCATGGCCCAGGGGATCGCCCACCTGGACCTGGGGGTGCTGGTGCCCCTGGGGATCGGCTTTCTGGTGACCATCTTCCTGCTGGCCCGGGCGGTGGCCAGGGTGATGGAGGACCACGCCGCCGGGGTGACCCGGGTGCTGCTGGGCTTTGTGCTCTCGTCCACCCTGCTGATCCTGCCGGTGAGCTTCACCGGCGGGGGTGAGCTGGCGGTGGTGGTTTTGTGCCTGAGCGCGGGGGCGGTACTCTCCTGGGGCCTGGAGCACATGAAGAGCCGGAGCCTGGAAGAGGGATAAGAAAGGAGGAGAGGGCGTCGCCCTCTCCTCCTTTGCCCGCTCAGTCCTGGCTGGCCTCGATGCGAAAGACGTTGATCACATCCGCGTCCGGGCAGCAGAACCGGGCGGTGCCCGCCGGCTGGCCGGGGAGCTGGCCGCCGTAGCGGAGGATGTCCACATAGGGGAAGGCCACATGCATGGCCATGGGGCACAGCTGGCCCCGCTGGGTGTCAAAGTCGTAGCTGTCGCCGATCTTGTGGCCCCGGTGACAGCCTTTCTCTCCCTTTTGCTCCACCAGGGTGATGGTGATTTTTGGCTTTTTCATCAAAATGCCTCCTTTGGGGGATCGTTGTGGCCAGGATACCCCGGAATGGGCCAAAATGCTGTTGCAGAGGCAACAGGGAGGGGAAAAAGCCCAGCGGGCCGCCTTGACAAATCCCGGCAGGGGGGCTTATAATAGCGGCACAACTGAAACGGGGGGCTGGCGCAAGCCGGCTGAGAGGGGACGTAGCGCCGTCCCGACCCGGGAACCTGATCCGGATAATGCCGGCGTAGGAACCTCCTGAACGGACCTTCCGGGCATTGCAGGACCCGGAGGGCTTTTTTTGTCCCGCCCCAGAGAAATAGACTGCGCAGAAGGAGAAACGAGACCATGAACAAAACCCTGAAATACCTGCACATGCTCTGTGAGGGGGCCATCTTCGTGGCCCTGGCCCAGGTGCTGAGTATGATCAAGCTGTGGGAGATGCCCTGGGGCGGGTCCATCACCCTGGGGATGCTGCCCATCTTCCTCTTTGCCGTCCGGTGGGGGGTCAAGTGGGGGCTGGTGGCCGGCTTTGCCCTGAGCCTGCTGCAGGTGATGTTTGACGGCGGCTTTGCCATCAGCTGGCAGTCCCTGCTGGGGGACTACCTGGTGGCCTTCACCGTCCTGGGCCTGGCGGGCCTGGGGAAGGGGAAGGAGAAGGGGGCCTTTCTGGGGACGGTCCTGGGGTCCGTGGCCCGGTTTCTGGTCCACTGGGTCGTGGGGGCCACGGTGTGGGCCATGTATATGCCCGACGAGTTCTTTGGCATGACCATGACCTCCCCCTGGATCTACTCCCTGCTGTACAACGGCTTCTACATGGTCATCGACATGATCCTGTGTCTGGTGGTCTTTGGTTTGCTCTTCAAGCCCCTGCACAAGTATCTCACCGGGGGAGATTTGAAAAAATACAGTCCGTCCACCTGAGAAACAGAGCGCCCGCCTGCCGGTTCCGGCAGGCGGGCGTCGGCTTGTCGAAGAAGGCACAGCCTTCTTCGACAAAGGGGATTGCCCTGCGCTGCGCGCCTCGGTTGTCCGCCAAAAGCGGACAATTCGGCACGCCGCTCCGGGAGAAGTATTTTCGGCGACGTACACGCCGCCGCCGAAAATGATATCATCCTATTTCGCGGCTGCGGCCGCGAAACTCTGCGAGGCTTTTTCCGCAGACTGACGCCCGCCTGCCAAAACCGGCAGGCGGGCGTTTCCTATGCTTCCTTGAGGATCTCCCACAGCTGCTGGAACAGCCGGTCCCGGCGGCGGCGGGCGGCCTCGCCGGCCCCGTCGGGGTAGTCGTAAAAGCCGCTGCCGGTCTTGACGCCCAGCCGGCCCCCGTCCACCAGGTGGTGGAGGAGGGGAAGGTGGGTTTCCTCCCCTAAGTCGGGCAGCAGGTAGTCGCTGACGGTCTGGAAGATGTCCACGCCCCCCAGGTCCGCCGTCTCCAGGGGGCCCAGGACGGCGTAGCGGAAGCCGGGGCCGTACTTCATGGCCGCGTCGATCTCCTCCGGCCCGGCGGCCCCCAGGGCCATGATGTGCAGGGCCTCCCGCAGGACGGCGTATTGCAGGCGGTTGCCCACGATGCCCAAGATGTCCTTTTTGACAATGATGGGCTTTTTCTCCAAAGACAGGGCCAGTTCGCGGACCCGTTCGGCGGTCTCCTGGCTGGTCTGGTCGCCCTTGGTGATCTCCACCAGGGGCATCAGGTCCGGGGGGTTCCACCAGTGCATCCCGCAAAAGCGCTCAGGGCAGGTGACCGCCCGGGCCACGTCGGTGACCCGCAGGCCGGAGGTATTGGTGGTCAGCAGGGCGGCGGGGGAGACGTGCCGGCAGACCTGGCGGAAGAAGTCGTGCTTGACGGCCAGGTCCTCGGCGATGTTCTCTACCACAAAGTCCGCCCCGTCATAGACGGCAAAGTCCGTGGCGTAGGAAATGCGTCCGGCCACGGCGGCAGGGTCCTGGTCCAGCAGGCCCTGGGCGGCCAGGTGGGAAAGGTCCCCGGCGATGCGCGCCCGGGCCTTGTCCAGGGAGACCTGGCGGCGGTTCCACAGGGTCACCTGGTAGCCTGCCTGGGCAAAGATCCGGGCCAGGGTGACCCCCATGGTGCCCGCGCCGGCCACCACGGGCCGGCGGATCATAACAGTGTCTGACATGATAAAAACCTCCCCAACGATTGCTGCCCCTATCATACCGCATTTTTTGCCAATGTGCCAGTGGGCCCGTTCCGGCGGGGAGGCGGGATGGGATTATATAGTTTGTACATATATAAGGGGTTTGGTATGTTGAACCTTGAGGAAAAAGATGGTATGATACAGGAAAATCCACACCCACATGAAGGAGGAGACACCATGGGATTTGAGATCGGGAAAAAATTCACCCTCACCAAGACCTTTGCCGAGAGCGACGTCTATCTCTTCGCCGGCATCATCGGGGACCTCTTCCCCGCCCACGTCAACGAGGAGTACTGCAAAAAAATGCCCTACAAGACCCGCCTGGTCCACGGCTGCCTCACCTTCAGCCTCTGCTCCACCGTCAGCGGCATGGCGGGGGTGGACAGCGGCCATGACATCCTGGCCATGGGCTATGACCAGGTGAAATTCTTAAAACCCGTCTTTTTCGGGGACACCATCACCGCCACCTATTGGATCACCGACATCAACGAGGAGCGCCGCAAGACCACCGGCCAGTGCGTCATGACCAACCAGCGGGGGGAGACGGTGCTCACCTGCCTGCACTACATGAAGATCATCGACCCGGCCCAGCCGTGAGGGGAGGGGAACCCATGAACAAGTGGCATCAGAACTATCTGCGGGGCGCATACCGGGGCAAATCCGCCCAGGAGCTCTATCACCGGCGCCTGGGCACGGTCCAGGAGGCGTTGGACCTGATCGAGGACGGGGACTGCCTGACCTGGTCCACCCACGGCAGCGAGCCCAAGGTTTTTCTCTCCCATCTGCACACCATCGCCCCCCGGCTGGAGAAGGGGGTCACATGCTGGAACACCATCAGCCGCTGGGAGTATCCGGTGACCCGTGACCGTGAGCTGGCGGGAAAGTTCCGCATCAACACCTTCTTTTTTGACAAATGGTCCGTGGCGGCCCGGGGCAGCGGCCTGTATTCCCATTTCCCGGTGGACCAGCACCTGTATGCCAAGGGGGTGCAGGCCTGCCAGTCCCCCAACGTCTTTGTGGCCCAGGTGTCTAAAATGGACAAGCATGGGTATGTCCATCTCAGCTGCGACCTCATCATGACCCTGGAAAACCTGTACCGGGCGGACAAGATCATCTTTGAGGTCAATGCCCGCACCCCCATGGTGTGGGGGGAGAACGCCCTGCCGGTGTCCATGGCGGACGTGATCTATGAGGTGGACGAGCCCATCTACCAGCTCCAGGACCCGCCCATCGGGGAGAAGGAAAAGACCATCGCCGGCTATGTGGCAGAGATGATGGAGGACGGCGACTGCATCCAGCTGGGCTTTGGGGGCATCCCCAACGCCATCGGCTTTGCCCTGATGGACAAGTGCGACCTGGGCATCCACACCGAGCAGATCGGCACCTCCATGGCCCACCTCATGGCCTGCGGGGCGGTGACCAACCGGTGTAAGAACATCGACCGGGGGATCACCGTGGGCTCCTTCATCTCGGGGGACAATTTCCTCTATGATTTTGTGGACCAGCACCCCCGGCTGGTGGTCAAGCGCAGCCGGTACACCAACGACCCCTATGTGATCGCCCGGAACGACAACGTGGTCTCGGTGAACGCCTCCTTACAGATCGACCTTACCGGCCAGGTGTGCGCCGAGTCCATCGGACCCTATCAGCACTCGGGCACCGGCGGGGCCACGGACTTTGCCTGGGGGGCCTATCACTCCAAGGGTGGCCGGGCCATCCTGGCCCAGAGTTCCACCACCAAGCAGGGGACCCTGTCCCGGATCGTGCCCACACTGGACCCGGGGGCCATCGTGTCGGTCTCCCGGAACCTGACGGACATGGTGGTCACCGAGTACGGGGTGGCCAAGCTCCGCCAGCGCACGGTGAAGCAGCGGGTGGAGAACCTCATCGCCGTGGCCCACCCCGATTTCCGCGCCCAGCTGCGGCGGGAGGTCCAACGGCTGATGTATTATTAAGAGAACGGCAATACAGAAAGCGCCTCCTCCCGGAGGCGCTTTTTTACCCCTTGCGAAATCCGGCGCAGGAGCCCCGGCAGAACAAACCACCCGCCCCTCACCTGGCTTCCCCTCGGGTAAACAGTGAATAAACCAGATATTTCTTTCGGGGAGGTATTGAAATAGGCAAAACAGCGACTTTCTCAATTGTATTCCCAACGAAATTTCCCGCGCTCATAGGAAAAGGGCGCAATGAGGCTATGGTCCTCATCCAAAGCATGCAAGTGCATACAGATTGGCGCTTGCAAAAGTCAGATATGCGTAGTCCA
>DXEA01000151.1 GCA_019115225.1 Candidatus Evtepia faecigallinarum | reverse complement strand
CTCCTCCATCCCCGGCAGGGTGCTGGGGGGGAAGAACTCGCCCACGGGGAAGCGGATCTGGCGGAAGATCTCGCAGGGGTCCTCGTCCCCGTCCTCATCCCCGCCGGCGCACTCCCGGGTGGGCATGCAGTAGTCGTACATGGGGATGAGCAGCTGGGAGTCCCGCTCCAGGCGCACCATGGAGAACTGGCCCAGGGTGACGTAGAGGCGGCGGCAGCCGCCGTCGAAGGCCAGGTCACAGTCGAAGCAGGCGGCGATGCAGGGGGGGATCTCCGTCAGCTCGTTCTCCGCGCAGCAGCCGGGGGGCGGACAGGGCGGAGGCGGGCAGGGATTGCAGGGGTTGCAGGGATTGCAGGGGGGCGGGCAGATGGGCTCGCAGGGGTCCAGGAGCTTCAGGCTCAGGACGATGGGGTCCACGGACTCCACCACCGCCTCGGGGAGATTGGTCCGGCCCAGGCCCTGGCAGTCGGGGCCCTCGGGGCGCAGGCGGGAGGAGAAGATCTTGGCGTTGCCCTCGCTGCCGAAGAGCAGCACCCGCTTGTCAAAGACCGCCAGGCCGCTGATCTCCGCCGGGCGGGAGCCCCCTACGAAGGCTTCGGCGGTGATGCGGTAGTAGTAGCGGATGTCCACGCTGAAGAAGCCCCGGTTGTAGCTGGCGGGCTCCACGTCGATGTAAGCCTGCAGCAGCTCGGCCCGGCCACCCCGCACGCTCAGCGCCCGGTCGATGACTGCCTGGGACGCCCGGGTGGGATACACCCGCAGGTCCTCGATGCAGTCCTTATCCCGGCAGCTGTCATAGATCTTTTTGGTATGGATACACACGGCCTCCCGAATCCCGCAGCTGTCCTGCACGGGCCCGGGTACAACCCGTTCATTCATGATATTACCTCCTTGATCAGACTGGCACGCTTGCCGACCCATTCTATGCCCCCTGCCGACCCTTTGTCACAAACAGGGCGGGCAAGGCGCCCGCGGCCAGGCCGGCCGCGCCCGGAGGCCCGGCGCCTGGTACCCTATTCTATTGTCCGGCCCGGCGGAGGGTTCGGGGCGTTTCTGAAAAAATAAGAAAAATAAAGGAAGATTTAATCCCGGCTTTATGACCGGTTTCCCTTTGTCTGCTATCCTGGTCCTATCAGAGATAAAAAAAGACGGAGGACCTCCCCATGACCATGCGCAACGCCAAACCCCTGCTGGCCGTGCCGGGCTATTTTGCCCTGTCCTTTTGCGGCTTTTCCCTGCTCTACTGGTGGGGGGTGCCCTATAACGGCGGCACGATCCACATCTATGCCATCCCCATGATGCTCCTCATGGCCCTGTATGTCTGCTGGGTCAACGGCGGCCAGCCCCTGCACCGCCGGGACTTTCTCCGGCGCAGGGGGGACCTGGGGCTCTTCCTGCTGCCCTACCTGGCGCTGCTGATGGTGGCGGCCAGCTTTCTGGAGGCGGCCATCCTGGGCCGGTTTTCCGTGGACCTGGTGTGCATGGCGGTGCTGACCTTCCTCATCGGCCTTTGCGAGGAGGGGCTCTTCCGCAGCTGCCTGCTGAAAGACCGGGGGCCGGGGACGGCCCGGGCGGTGGGTCTCCTCCTCTACTCCAGCGTGACCTTTGCGGTGCTGCACATGGTCAACGTGGCGGGGGGCCTGCCGGTGGAGGCCGCGGTGACCCAGTCCCTGGGGTCCTTTCCCTTCGGCCTGGTGGCCGGGTTCCTGTATCTGCGCACCGGGCATCTGACGGGGCTGGCCTTCTGGCACATGAGCGTGGACTATAAGATCTTTGCCTCCATGGCGGCCCCCCTGAAGTCGGTGCTGGTGGTGGGGGAGCTGGTGGACCTGGTGATGATCGCGGCCCTGGTGTGGGGCGTGGTGCGGACGGTGCAGGACGGGAAGAAACAGCGGAAGGCCGGGGCGTGACGGGGGAAGGGGCCCTCGCGGAGAGAAATGCAGCAAAGGCGCAATTTCCTCTTGCCTTTTCCTCTGGGGTGTGCTATACTTAGCAAAGTTTCAACGCAGGTATAGTTCATCGGTAGAACGCAAGCTTCCCAAGCTTGATAGGAGGGTTCGACTCCCTTTACCTGCTCCAGGACAAGGGTCCTTACCACAGTTGCATGTGGTAAGGACCCTTGTTTTTTGTGGGGTTACCTGGCTGGGAACCTTGGAGGAACGGAATCTCAGGAAAAGCAAAGATTCCCCTTGACAAGGGAAGGAAGCGGTGGTATAGTCATAACAGCGTTATATAGCGATGTTATATCGGAGGACAGGACCATGTCACCTGAATCGACCTTGCTGCGCATCCACCAGGCCGCCCGGAAAGAGTTTCGGGCGCGTGGCTTTCACGGTGCATCCCTGCGCAGCATCGTAAAATCCCTGGGTATGACCACCGGTGCCTTTTACGGCTATTACAAGAGTAAGGAGGAGCTCTTCGCGGCCCTGGTGGAGGAGCACTACCAGTACCTTCTCAACCGCTTCCGCTTGGCCCAGGAGGCCTTTGCCCAGCTGCCCCGCCAGCGTCAGCCTGAGGCTCTGGAGGAGTTTTCCGGGGCGTGCATGTTCGACATGCTCCACTATGCCTATGACCATCTGGAGGACTGCCAGCTGCTTTTGGCCGGCGCTGAAGGGACCCGCTTTGCCGGGTTGGTGGACGAGATGGTGCAGCTGGAAATCGAGGCTACCCACAGCTACTTCCAGGTGCTGGAGGAACTGGGGCGGCCCGTGCCCCCCATTGATCTGCGGCTGGAGCATATGCTGATCACCGGAATGTTCCATACCTTCTTTGAGCTGATTCTGCACGCGATGCCTCTGGAGAAAGCGGAAAACTATCTGCAGGAGATGCGCGCTTTTTATACGGCCGGCTGGCTGAAAATTATGGGGCAGTGAGCCCTATAATTTTTGGCCATAAGTTAGCCTTTGCTAACTAACGGATAGACGGACGTTCCACGGAATGTCCTATATCATAAATCCATCGCAAAGGAGGAGTTCCTGTTGAAGAAACCATCCAATTTACGGCGGCTGCTGGGGTATGCGGGCAAGTACAGATACCTGACCTATGGGTCCTGGGTCCTGTCTGCCTTCAGCGCCCTGCTGGCGCTGGTTCCCTATTGGTATCTCTGGCGGATTATCCGGGAGGTGCTTACGGCAGCACCCGACTTCCGCCAGGCGGAAGGCCTGGCCCGCAATGGGTGGATGGCCGTACTGTTTGCGGCAGCGGCGCTGCTGCTTTACATTGGCGGGCTGATGTGCTCCCACCTGGGGGCTTTTCGCATCGCTACCAATCTGCGCATTGCCGCCATGGAACGGATCGTTGCGCTGCCTCTGGGGCAGGTGGAGGCCTTCGGCAGCGGCAAGCTGCGGAAGATTGTCAATGAGTCCAGCGGCGCCGCTGAGACCTATTTGGCCCACCAGCTCCCTGACCGGGCGGGGGCCATTGCCACGCCCTGCGGTCTTTTGCTGCTGCTGTTCGCCTTTGACTGGCAGCTGGGACTTCTCAGTCTGGCACCTGTGCTGCTGGCCTTTTTGATCATGCTGACCATGACCGGGGCAAGGATGCGGCAGAAGATGCAGGAGTATCAGAACGCATTGGAGGAGATGTCCAATGAGGCGGTAGAGTATGTTCGGGGGATTCCGGTGATCAAGACGTTCGGCCAGACCATTTTCTCTGTAAAGAAGTTCAAGGGCGCCATCGACCGCTACCGCGTGTGGGTCATTGCCTACACCAAGGAGCTGCGACTGCCCATGATGTGCTACACGGCGGCGGTCAATGGGGTGTTCGTATTCCTGATTGCCGGGGCGCTGCTCCTGACCCGGGAGGGAGTGACAGAGGTCTTTCTGCTCAACCTGATGTTTTACATCATCATCACACCCGTCATTTCCATCACACTGACCAGGATCATGTTCCAGAGCGAAAATGCCATGATTGTGGCGGATGCACTCCAGCGGATGGACCGTGTTCTGAACCTCCGCCCCCTGGCAGAGAGCAAGACCCCTGCCTACCCCAAGGACGCCTCGGTGGAACTGTCTGACATTCACTTTAGCTATGAAGGGGGGAAGCAGGCGCTCAAAGGCGTTTCTCTGACCATCCCGGCCGGGCAGACGGCGGCCCTTGTGGGGCCCTCTGGAGGGGGGAAGACAACCCTGGCCAATCTGGTGGCGCGTTTTTTTGATCCCCAGCAGGGGTGCGTGAAGATCGGCGGAGTGGACGTGCGGGAGATTCCCAAGGAGGCGCTGATGAATACGGTCAGCTTTGTGTTCCAGAACAGCCGCCTGAGCAAGGCCTCCATTCTGGACAATGTGCGGATGGGCAGGCCGGATGCCACAAAGGAGGAAGTCCTGGCTGCCCTGCACAATGCCCAGTGCGATGACATTCTGGAAAAGCTGCCCCAGGGGGTGGATACGGTCATCGGCACAAAGGGGGTCTATCTGTCCGGCGGGGAACAGCAACGCATTGCCATTGCCCGTGCCATGCTGAGGAATACGCCGATTCTGATCTTAGACGAGGCCACGGCCTTTGCTGACCCGGACAATGAAGCCCGGGTGCAGGCAGCATTTTCCCGGTTGTCCCAGGGGAAGACGGTGATTCTGATTGCACATCGGTTGTCAACGGTGGCCCATGTGGACCGGATCTATGTGATTCAGGACGGAAGGATTGCAGAGCAGGGCACCAGCCGGGAGCTGCTGGATAAAGGCGGGCTTTTCCGCAGCATGTGGGAGAGCTATCAGACCGCCATCCGGTGGAAGGTGGCAAAGGAGGCGTGAATTTCCAATGATTGAACGGCTGCAAAAAAAGTACGCACTGTCGGAGCAGGGGGCAAAGGACCTGGTCAAGGGCTGCCTGGCCTGCCTGCTCCAGAACATCACGCTGATGCTTCCTGTAGGACTGCTGTACTGCCTGGTGGAGGAGCTGCTGTCCGGCGGGGCGCCCGTCGGCAGGGCCGCCTTTTATGGGGGCGGCTGCGTGGTCTGCGTGGGGCTGATCCTGCTGTCCACCTATCTGCAGTACAACGCCACTTACTTTGCCACCTATGAGGAGAGCGGTGTACGCCGCATCACCCTGGCCGAGCGGCTCAGAAAGCTCCCGCTGTCCTTTTTTGGCAAAAAGGACCTGGCCGACCTGACCAGCACTATCATGGCGGACTGCACCTTTTTGGAGCAGAGCTTTTCCCATTTTATCCCCGAGCTGGTCGGGTCAATCCTCTCCACGGTGCTGATTGCGGTCAGCCTGCTGTTTTTTGACTGGCGCATGGCCCTGGCGGTGCTGTGGGTGCTGCCGGTGTCCTTTGCCATTGTGGGCGGATCGGCAACGGTGCAGGAGAAGCTCAACCAAAAGGCGATGGACGCAAAGATGACCTGTGCCGACGGCATCCAGGAGTGCATCGAGACCATCCAGGATCTGAAGGCCAATAACGCAGAGGGGCGCTGCCTGGAGGAATTGAAGGAAAAGATCCGTGGGGTGGAACGCCGCGCCGTCATCAGCGAGTTTGGGCTGGCGGCTTTTGTGGTCAGTGCCTCCCTCATTTTAAGGCTGGGCATGGCCACCACGGCGCTGGTGGGGGCCATTCTGCTGGTGCAGGGAAGCCTGGACGTGCTGACCTTCTTCCTGTTCCTGTTGGTGGTTTCCCGGCTGTATGACCCCCTGCAAAGCGCCCTGCAGAACCTGGCGGCGGTCATTGCCACCCGCACGAACATTGCCCGGATGCGGGAGATCCTGGATCATCCTATCCAGCAGGGGGACAGCCGGCTAACCAACCAGGGCTGTGACATTTGCTTTGACCATGTAAGCTTTGCCTACCACACTGGGGAGCGGGTGCTGCACGACGTGTCCTTCACGGCCGGGCAAGGACAGGTTACGGCGCTGGTGGGCCCGTCCGGTGGGGGCAAGACCACGGTGTCCCGGCTGGCGGCCCGGTTCTGGGACCCGGACTGTGGGAAGATCACCGTGGGGGGGATGGACATCTCCCGGATTGACCCGGAGGCCCTCCTCTCCCTGTATGCTATCGTCTTTCAGGAGGTGACTCTCTTTGACAACTCCATTCTGGAAAATATCCGGATTGGAAACAAGGATGCCAGCGATGGGGAGGTGCTGGCCGCGGCAAAGCTGGCCAATGTGGACGAATTTGCGGAAAAACTGCCGGAGGGATACCAGACGAACATCGGGGAAAACGGCTGTGCGCTCTCTGGCGGTGAGCGTCAGCGGATCTCCATCGCCCGGGCCTTTTTGAAAAACGCCCCCATCATCCTGCTGGACGAGGCCACGGCCTCGCTGGATGTGGAGAATGAGACATCAATCCAGACGGCCCTCTCCCGCCTCATCCGGGACAAGACTGTGCTGGTCATTGCCCACCGGATGCGCACCGTGGCCGGGGCAGATAAAATCGTGGTTCTGGCAGAGGGAACCGTGGCCGAGGAGGGCGCCCCCGGCCAGTTGCTGCAAAAAAGCGGCATCTATGCCAGCATGGTAAACCGTCAGACGGAGAGCCAGAGCTGGACGCTGAGATAACGGCCCAAAATGGAAGTGTGGGCACGGGCGCGGCGTAAACCGCGCCTGTACCCTCTTCTTGGGGTGTGCTCTGCCGAGGGTTTGTCAAAGCGACCAAATCCGCCCCGGGACGACGGGGGGGATTCCGTCTTTCTGTTTCCTTGACAAGGGGGACAGGCTTTCGTATAATAAACCATAATGATAGAGGCGCGGCGCTCATCAGTACCCTCCACACACCGGCAGGACACCGGGCGGGGAAAGGGATCGCCGCCGAAGGGTTTCCCGGCTGCCTGGCCGGGGAATGACCTGGGCCGGCAGAGAAGATCTGCCGGACTGCCATTGTGTTACGATGGAGCGCTATCATGGCCAAACAAAACAAAAAGGGCTGTGCCCTGGAATCTGCCTTTGTTTGCCATGGATCTGCTTCGGGTCCATGGTTTTTTTCGCAGAGAATTTGATGAAAAGAGGAGACCACAATGAAGAAGCTTCTTGCCTTGACGCTCACCCTGGTCCTGGCCCTGTCCCTGTGCGCCTGCGGCGGCACCGAGACCTCCACCACCGAGGAAGAGTCTACCACCACCCCCGAGTCCACCGAAACCAAGACCGTAGAGATCCCCCCTGTGGAAGACCTCACCGGCACCGACACCTCCACCATCATGGGCGTGGAAGACGGCGTGCTCACCGTGGGCATGGAGTGTGCCTACGCCCCCTACAACTGGACCCAGATGGACGACTCCAACGGCGCTGTGGAGATCTCCAACGTGCCCGGTTCCTATGCCAACGGCTATGACGTCATGATCGCCAAGCGCATCTGCGAGGCCTATGGCTGGGAGCTGGAGATCGTCTCCTCCGCCTGGGACTCCCTGACCCCCGCTGTCCAGTCCAAGACCATGGACGCCAACATCGCCGGTCAGTCCATGACCGCCGAGCGGATGGCCGAGGTGGACATGGCCGGCCCCTACTACTATGCCACCATCGTCTGCGTGACCACCAAGGACAGCGAGTTTGCCAATGCCACCTCCATTGCCGACCTGGCCGGCGGCACCTGCACCGCCCAGTCCGGCACCATCTGGTATGACACCTGCCTGCCCCAGATCGCCGATGCCGACATCATCGCCCCCGCCGACACTGCTCCCGCCATGATCATGCAGCTGGAGACCGGCACCGTGGACTTCATCTGCACCGACATGCCCACCGCCATGGGCGCTGTGGCCAAGAATGACAACCTGGTCATCCTGAACTTCTCCGGCACCGAGGGCGACTTCCAGTTCGCCACCGAGGAGGAGCGGGCCGAGAACGTGAACATCGGCATCTCCGTGGCCAAGGGCAACACCGAGCTCAAGGACGCCATCGACAAGGTCCTGTCCGCTCTGACCGAGGAGCACTTCAACGCCCTCATGGATCAGGCCATCGCCATCCAGCCCGCCATCTGATCCCCCCTTTCACAGGGAACCAAACCAAAATCCATTCCCATGCCCTCCGGCCCGCTTTCTGAGCCGGAGGGTATGGCCTGTTGGAAAGGAGTACTGCCCTCATGGACCTCTTTGTCAAGCTGGGTACCGACATGGCCCGGCTCTGGGACGCCTATGGCTCTGCCTATCTCAACGGGATCAAGAGTACCCTGATCCTGGCGGTGGTGGCCACGGTCATCGGCTGCATCATCGGCCTGATCTGCGGCATCCTCAACACCATCCCCTATACCTCCAACGACCCTCTGCCCAAGCGTTTCGTGCTCAAGCTCATCCGGGTGCTGGTGCGCATCTATGTCGAGGTCTTCCGCGGTACCCCCATGGTGCTGCAGGCGGTGTTCATCTACTACGGCCTGCCCTATTTCAGCAACAACACCATGCGCTTTGACAACGTCTGGGCCGCCGCCATCCTCATCGTCTCCATCAACACCGGCGCCTATATGGCGGAAACCGTCCGCGGCGGCATCATCTCCGTGGACCCCGGCCAGACCGAGGGCGCCAAGGCCATCGGCATGACCCACGTGCAGATCATGACCAACGTCATCCTGCCCCAGGCCTTCCGCAACATCATCCCCCAGATCGGCAACAACTTCATCATCAACATCAAGGATACCTCCGTGATGTTCATCATCAGCTTCACCGAGTTCTTTGCCTTCCACCGCTACATCACGGGCGTGAACAACATGTACTTCCCCTCTGCCGCCATCGAGATGATCGGCTACCTGTGCATGACCCTCATCGCCTCCTTCCTCCTGCGCTGGCTGGAGAGACGCATGGATGGCAGCGACAACTATGAGCTGGTTCAGGATGACTCCCTGGCCATGTCTGCCGGCACCTACAGCCACCCTGACCGGGGCACCCCCTTTGACGAGCGCAACCCCGAGGCCCAGAAGAGCATGCTCCGGGAGGAGCTGCGCCGCCAGGCCGAGCGGGACGCCGCCGCCTGGGAGGGCCAGATGGCCGAGACCCGCCGCTCCCACGGCAACAAGGGCAACACCATGGACGGAGGTGACCAGTAACCATGAGCGAGATGATCTTACAGGTGAACCACCTGTCCAAATCCTTTGGCAAGCACGAGGTCCTGCGGGACATCGACTTTACCGTGAAGAAGGGGGACGTGACGTCCATCATCGGGGCCTCCGGCTCCGGCAAGTCCACCCTGCTGCGGTGCATCAATCTTCTGGAGATGCCCACCAGCGGGGAGATCGCCTTCCACGGGGAGAACATCCTCACCCGCAAGGGGGGCGCCGCCGCCTACCGCACCAAGGTGGGCATGGTCTTCCAGTCCTTCAACCTCTTCAGCAACATGACGGTGCTGGAAAACTGCACCGTGGGCCAGACCAAGGTGCTGAAAAAGAGCGCCGCAGAGGCCAAGGACCTGGCCATGAAGTACCTGACCAAGGTGGGCATGGCCCCCTACATCAACGCCCGGCCCCGGCAGCTCTCCGGCGGCCA
>DXEA01000150.1 GCA_019115225.1 Candidatus Evtepia faecigallinarum | reverse complement strand
ACCACCAAATATATGGACGGCCATGCCAACTGCGTGGGCGGGGCCATTGTGGACAGCGGCAACTTTGACTGGACCAAGTACCCCGACAAGTTCCCCGACCTGTGCACCCCCGACGAGAGCTACCACGGTGTGACCTACACCGAGCGCTTCGGCCTGGGCGGGGCTTACATCACCAAGGCGGTGGTCCAGCTCATGCGGGACTTCGGCGCCAGCCCGGCTCCCATGAACGCCTACCTGCTCAACGTGGGTCTGGAGACCCTCCACCTGCGTATGCCCCGCCACCGTGCCAACGCCCTGGCTGTGGCCCAGCACCTGAAGGACCACGCCAAGGTGGCCTGGGTGAGCTATCCCGACCTGGAGGGGGACAAGTACCACCAGCTGGCCAAGAAGTATCTGCCCAACGGCAGCTGCGGCGTGGTGACCTTCGGCGTCCAGGGGGGCCGGAAGGCGGCAGAGACCTTCATGGCCGGCCTGAAGCTGGCCTCCATCGCCACCCATGTGGCCGATGCCAAGACCTGCGTGCTCCACCCCGCCTCCTCCACACACCGGCAGCTGACCGAGGCCGAGCTGGAGGCCGCCGGCGTGGGGGCCGACCTCATCCGCCTGTCCGTGGGCATTGAGGACGCCGCCGACATCATTGCCGACCTGGACCGGGCCCTGGCCCAGGTCTAATCAGGCGGGGCGTTCCCGCCGAGAAAACATCATAACAAACTGTGGTGAGCGCGGGCGACTGCGTGGAGAGGAGGAGGTTCTATGGCATCGGATTCGATGGCAAAAAAGGGATTCTATCTGGTCTTTGTGGCTGCGTTGCTGCTGAGCATCGGGGGGCTGTGCATCAAGATGATTCCATGGCAGCCGCTGTCCATCAATTCGTTCCGCAGCATCATCGCCTTGGCCATCCTGATCCCCTTCGCCAAGATTACTCGGGTCCCCTTCCGCCTGACCCCCGGCGTGTTGGCGGGGGCGGGGGCTGTGTGGGGAGCCACCACCCTGTACACCGTGGCCACGAAGCTCACCACCGCCGGCAATGCAGTGCTGCTGCAGTTTACTGCCCCCATGTTCGTCATCCTCTTCATGTGGCTCGTGTTCCGGGAGCGCCCCCGCCGGCTGGACATCGTGGCCTGCCTGTGTATCTTTGGCGGTGTGGTGTGCTTCTTCCTGGACAGCCTGGGCAGCGGGCGGTTTGTGGGGGATGTGATTGCGGTGCTGTCCGGGATTTGCTATGCCTGGGTGTTTATGATGCAGCGCCTGCCCGGCGGCAGCCCCCTCTGGTCAACGATCCTGGGCCAGGCTTTGGGTGCGGTGGTGGGGCTGCCCTCCCTGGTGCAGGAGACCCAGTTTGACGGCACGTCCCTGCTCTTTGGCGCCTTGCTGGGGGTCTTTCAGCTGGGGTTGGCCTATGCTTTCCTCACCACGGGCCTGAAATACGCCAAGCCCATCACCGCCTCCCTGGTCACAGGCATCGAGCCTGTGCTCAACCCTATCCTGGTGGCCTTGGTAGTGGGGGAGACCCTTTCTCCTCTGGCTCTGGTGGGGGGCGCGGTGGTCTTTCTGAGTGTGATGATTTACAATCTGCTCTGCCTGCGGCTGGAGCAGCGGGAAAAGGCTGCCCCGACGTCTACAAAATAGGAGGTTTTCCCCCATGCTGGACATCATTTATCAGGACCAGGCCATCGTGGTCTGCGTCAAGCCCTTCCGGGTGATCTCCACCGACGAGCCCGGGGGGATGCCCGACCTGATCCGCCAGGCCATCGGCCAGCCCCAGGCCAAGGTCCGGGCGGTCCACCGGCTGGACCAGGTGGTGGGGGGCCTGATGGTCTACGGCCTGACCGGGCCGGCGGCCTCGGAGCTCTCCCGCCAGATCCGGGAGGACGCCTTTTTGAAGGAGTATCAGGCGGTGGTCCACTGGCGGCCCCAGTATGACGAGGGGACCTATATTGACCTCTTGGGCCGCAACGAAAAGACCCGCAAGACCTACGTGGCCAAGGTGCCCGGTAAGGGCATCCAGCAGGCCATCCTCCACTATAAACTGTTGGACAACCGCCAGGGCTTTTCCCTGGTGGAGATCCGGCTGGAGACCGGCCGCACCCACCAGATCCGGGCCCAGTTCTCCGCCCGGGGCCTGCCTCTGGCCGGGGACCGGAAGTACAGCAAGTACCCCGATCCCCCCGACTGGCAGATCGCCCTCTGGTCCAGCCACCTGGCCTTCACCCACCCGGAGACGGGGGAGGCCATGGACTTCCGCCTGCCCCCGCCGGCCACCCCGCCCTGGACCCTCTTTCAGGACGACGGGACCGAAGAAACATAAAAAACGCCCGCCGGGCGGTCCTGGATGACAGGACCCCGGCGGGCGTCGGTTTTTGCAAAGGGGTGGTCAAAAGACCTGCTGGACCAGGACCATATAGAGGATGGTCCCCCCGGCGATGCTGAGGAAGATGTTCTTCTTCCACCGGTGCAGCAGGCCCACGGCCAGGATGGCGATGATCTCCGGCAGGCCGTGCCAGGTGGTGAAGATGGCATCTTTCAGACAGAAGATCACCAGCAGCCCCATGACGGCGGCGGGCAGGACGGTGCCCAGATAGCGCACGAAGGCAGGGGGCTGCTTCCCCTCCGGGAAGAGCAGGAAGGGGAGAAAGCGGGTGGTCATGGTCCCCAGCACCACCGCGGCGATGGTGAGGATTTGCTGCCAAAGGGTCATGGGGTCACCTCCTTGGAGGGGATGCGGCGCAGGACGAAGAAGCAGGCCAGGATGAGGGCCATGGCGGGCAGCAGGAAGCGCTCGCTGCCCAGCACCAGCAGGCACACCAGGGAGCAGCCCAGGCCCACCAGGGCGGGGCGGTGGTCCTTGGCCTTGTCCCACTGCTCTAAAAAGAGGACCACGAACAGGGCGGTCATCACAAACTCGATCCCCTCGGAGTTAAAGCGGATCACATACCCCAGCAGGGCCCCCAGGGTGGCCCCGGCCACCCAGTAGAGCTGGTTGAGCACGGTGGTGAAAAACATGAACCACCCCCGGTCCACCCCCTCCGGCGGGTCCACGGCGCAGTGGATGGAAAAGGTCTCGTCGCACAGGCCGAAGATGAGATAGGGCTTTTTCCACCCCATACCCTGGAATTTTTCCAGCACCGTCAGGCCATAGAACAGATGCCGGGCGTTGACCATCAGCGCCAGCAGGAAGGCGTGCAGGGGCTGGAAGGTGGGCAGCAGGAGGAGATTGACCGTGACAAACTCCATGGACCCGGCAAAGATGAACAGGCTCATCAGCATGGGATAGAGGAAGGAAAACCCCTGGCTGCGCATGAGAAAGCCATAGGACATGCCCAGAAAGAGAAAGGCCACACAGATGGGCAGGGTATAGGGCAGGGCGGCCCGCAGGGCTTTGGTTTTCAAGGGATCTGCCTCCTTTCCCCCTTGCCTTTTCCCAACGTGTTGGGTATAATGGGGATGCTATGATGAACAAAAGTTCAGAAAAACGAACATCGTAAGGTATATCTTACAACTGTTCGATTTTCTTGTCAAGGGCGGGGAGGAGTTTTTTCAGATGGAACTGGGCAGACTCATCGGCGAGAACCTCAAACGGCTGCGCACGGAGCGGAACCTGACCCTGGGGCAGCTGGCGTCTCTTTCCGGCATCAGCAAGGCCATGCTTTCCGACATGGAAAAAGGGGACGGCAACCCCACCGTCAACACCCTTTGGAAGATCGCCAACGGCCTGAAGGTCCCCTATACCCGCCTGCTGGAGGAGACCGGGGGCGGGGCCACCCTGGTCCGGCGGCAGCAGGTCCTGCCCCAGGCGGGGGAGAACGGCGCCTACCGGGTCTATTGCTACTTCAAAGGAGAGGCCGGGCGCAATTTTGAACTCTTTTTCATGGAGCTGGCCCCCGGCGGGGTCCAGACCTCTGCCGGCCACCTGGCCCAGGCCCAGGAGTATGTGTATGTGCTGGGGGGCGAGCTGACGGTGGAGACCGGGGAGAACACCTATCGCCTGGAGCCGGGGGATGCCCTGGCCTTTGACTCCACCAGGGTCCACACCTACCGCAACGGGGGGGAAGAACTGGTGACGGGGCTGATCCTCAACTACTACCCCGGCTGACGCAGTTTTGGGAAATCTTTTCAGGATATCCCGCTGCCCTCCCGGCCATACTACCTCACGGAGACCGGAAGGGGCGCAGCCTCTTGCCGGGCTTCGAAAATCCAAATGGACCACGCAGTTGTGGTTCCGGGAGGTTTCCTTATGAAGGTGATCGACAGAATTGCCTTAGTGCTGCTGATCATCGGCGGCCTGAACTGGGGCAGCGTCGGGATTTTCGGCCTGGACATCGTGGCGGCCCTCTTTGGCGGCTCCGCCAGTCCTGTCAGCCGACTGGTGTATATCCTGGTGTGCCTGTCTGCCATCTGGTGCATCACCCTCTTTTTCCGGGAGGATCGCATCGAGCGGACAGCCCATGGCAACGCATAACATCCGACCCATTGGCGGAGGGTGGGCAGGGGACGCGGTGCGTCCCCTGTCCCATCCGGCCAAAAGGCCCGCAGCAGAGGTTGCTCTGCTGCGGGCCTTTTTATGGTTTCGTGCCGGGGGAGATCATGCCTTCTCCTGTGTTTCCAGCAGCTTTTTCTTATAAGTAGAGGGGTAGTGGTCCTCGGGGTCGATTTGCCGGATGACCCGGGCGGGGACCCCGGCGGCGATGGTGTTGGGGGGCACGTCCTTGGTGACCACCGACCCGGCGCCGATGATGGACCCGTCCCCGATGGTCACCCCCGGCAGGACGGTGACGCTGGAGCCGATCCACACCTTTTGGCCGATGACGATGGGGGCGGGATAGGTGGTGGCTCGCTGGTCGGGGTCAAAGTCGTGGTTCATGGTGGTCAGCACCACGTTGTTGCCCAGCAGGGTGCCGTCGCCGATGGTGATGCCCCCCTGGTCCTGGAAGTGGCAGCCGGTGTTGATAAAGACATTCTTGCCCACGGTGGTGTTTTTGCCGCAGTTGGTATAGAAGGGGGGGAAGAGGCGGAAGCTCTTGTCCACGGGCTTGCCGATGATCTTGGAAAAGAGTTCCCGGACCTCTTCGCCGGAGTGGTATTTGCTGTTCAGGTCACAGGTCAGGCGCATGGTGACCTCGTTGATCTCCCGCATAAACCGGTGCATCTCGCCGCCGCCGGTGACGGGTTCCCCGGAGTTCATCCGGGCCAGGTATTCTTGCAGGTCCATTCAGACATCTCTCCTTCTTTTCCTTCTTTGAAAACTCAGCCCAGGCTGGCCGGGCCGAAGCCGTGGGGCAGCAGCTGGGTGAGGGGAATTTTCACAAAGGTGTGGTCCTGCCGGGCCACCAGGACCTCCAGGTCCGGGGCGAACTCATAGAGCATCTGCCGGCAGGCCCCGCAGGGCCAGCAGTAGTCGGCGCTGTTGCCCACCACCGCCAGGCGGGCAAAGGTCCGGCAGCCGGA
>DXEA01000149.1 GCA_019115225.1 Candidatus Evtepia faecigallinarum | reverse complement strand
CCTGGAGGTCTGCGGCACCCACGGCACCACCGCCGCCCTGGCCCTGCTCAACGACGCGGTGAAGAAGGGGGGCGTCATGGCCTCCAACCATGTGGGCGGCCTGTCCGGCGCCTTCATCCCCGTCAGCGAGGACGAGGGCATGATCGCCGCCGCCCAGCAGGGGGCCCTGGGCCTGGATAAGTTAGAGGCCATGACCTGTGTCTGCTCTGTGGGCCTGGACATGATCGCCGTGCCCGGGGACACCTCTGCCGAGACCCTCTCGGCCATCATCGCCGACGAGGCTGCCATCGGCATGGTCAACGCCAAGACCACCGCCGTCCGCCTCATCCCCGCCCCCGGCAAGACCGTGGGGGACACGGTGGAGTTCGGCGGCCTGCTGGGCTCGGCCCCGGTGATCCCCGTCCATCCCTTCTCCAGCGTTCCCTTCATCCAGCGGGGCGGGCGGATTCCCGCTCCCATGCAGAGCCTGAAGAACTGAGTTTTTCTCAGGAGGTGTTTTCCCTTGCTTCGATTTGACGTGACCCACGCCCTGCCCTTCCTGCCCCAGGACTGGCTCACCGGGCGGCTGGACGCCCTGGGCCGGGCCCAGGACCAGCTGCTGAAGGGCAGCGGCGCCGGGGGCGAGTTCACCGGCTGGGTGGGTCTGCCCGCCGCCGTGGACCAGGCGCAGCAAGCCGCCCTGGAAAGAGCCGCCCGGACCATCCGGGACCAGAGCCGGGTGCTGGTGGTCATCGGCATCGGGGGGTCCTATCTGGGGGCACGGGCCATGCTGGAGCTGCTCACCTCCCCCAATTATAACCTGCTGTGCCGAGACACCCCCCAGGTCTTTTTCGCCGGCAATACCCTCTCCCCCGACGCGGTGACCGAGCTGCTGGACTATGTGGCGGAGAAGGACTTTTCCGTCAACGTGGTCTCCAAGTCCGGGGGGACCACGGAGCCTGCCGCCGCCTTCCTCCTCTTCCGGCAGCTGCTGGAGAAGAAGTACGGCAGGGAGGGGGCCCGGCAGCGGATCTTCGTGACCACCGACCCCCGGGCCGGCTCCCTGCGGGCCTGGGCCGAAGAGGCCGGCTGCGCCACCTTTGCCATCCCCCCCGACATCGGCGGGCGCTATTCGGTGCTCACCCCGGCGGGTCTGCTGCCCCTGGCGGCGGCGGGGGTGGATGTGGCGGAAATGCTCTCCGGGGCGGCGCAGGCCCAGAAAAACCTCTCCCGCCCCGGCCCGGACAACCCCGCCTGGCAGTACGCCGCCGCCCGGCAGGCCCTGTATGCCGGCGGCAAGGGCATTGAGCTGCTGGGCTGCTACGAGCCCCACTTCCGCTTCTTTGGCGAGTGGTGGAAGCAGCTGTTTGGGGAGAGCGAGGGCAAGCAGGGCCAGGGCATCTTCCCGGCCTGTGTGGAGCTCACCGCCGACCTGCACTCCATGGGCCAGTACATCCAGGAGGGCAGCCGGAACCTCTTTGAGACGGTGGTGCGCTTTGCCCGCTCCCGCACGGCCTGTCCCCTCACCGTCCAGGCAGGCGACGAGCTGGCCTTCCTCCGGGGCCAGGACCTGCACCACGTCAACGAGCAGGCCCGCCGGGGCACCCTCCTGGCCCATGTGGCGGGGGGCGTGCCCAACCTGCTGCTCACCGCCGGGGAGCGGAGCGCCTACTGGGCGGGGCAGCTGGTGTATTTCTTCCAGTTTGCCTGCGGGCTGTCGGGGTATCTGTCGGGGGTCAATCCCTTTGACCAGCCGGGGGTGGAGGCCTATAAGGCCAACATGTTCGCCCTGCTGGGCAAGCCCGGCCACGAGGCCCGCCGCCAGTCCCTGGCAGAAGCGGGTCTGGTGTGAGGGGAAAAAGACGCACACAAATCCGTCCCCGCCGGGGGAGAATTTTATAAAAAATTCCATCCATCCCATTGCAGTTTTCCGGTTGGTATGGTAACATGAAGCCAACAGAGGAAGATTGAAATACTTTTTATATCTTTTCTGGATCAAGAAGGAGTGATTATCATGGTTCGAGTGATTATGGGCGCCAAAGGCAGCGGTAAGACCAAGCAGATGATCGAGATGATCAACCACGCCGCAGAAAATGAGAGCGGCAGCGTGGTTTGTGTGGAAGTGGGCAAGAAGCTGGTCTATGATGTCAGCCGCAACGTCCGCTTAGTGGAGTCCAGCGACTTTGCCGCCGACAACTTTACCTTTTTCAAGGGCTTCATCAGCGGGATGTATGCCTCCAACTACGACCTGACCCACGTTTTCATCGACAGCCTGTGCAAGATCATCCCCTCCCAGCCCGACTCTCCCGAGGTGGAGGAGTTCCTGGCCTGGCTGGATCGTTTCTCTGAGGACAACGGCGTGAAGTTCACCATCACCATCAGCGCCGACATCGCCCTGGCCACGGAGGCCATGAAAGCCTATTTCTAAGCCCCTGGCAGGCATTTTGGAAGGAGGGAGCCCCATGGCATTCCGGGAAAAATTCAACGCCCTGGCCGGTCAGGCCGCCAGCAAGGCCAATTCTCTGGCCGCCGGCGCCGCCAACAAGGCCAACGCCGCCATTGAAAACGGCCGTCTGAACCTGAAGATCAGCGGCGAGGAAAAGAAGATCGACACCTACACCCTGAGCATCGGCCAGCTGATGCTGGATAAGCTGGATGCGGGGGAGCAGTTTGACGATGAAGTCATGGCGCTCTATGCCTCCATCCAGGCCTCCCGGCAGGTGATCGCCGCTGCCCGGGCGGACATCGAGGCCAACCGTCAGGCCGAGGACGCCGAGGGGGAACCGGCCGACGGCCCCTTCTGTCCCAACTGCGGCAAGCCCGTAGCCGGGGAGGACCGCTTCTGCGCCCAGTGCGGCGCCAAGCTCCAGGCTGAGGCCCCTGCTGAGGCTCCTGGCGAGGCAGAGGAGGCGGCACCGGAGGAACCCGCCGGCGAATAACCCGCAACCAAAAGAAAATGGGACCGCTGCAGAGTGCTTCTGCGGCGGTCCTTTTTTGTGGGGTATGGGTCTCCTGTGGCGGGAGAATGGTTGTGCCCACGCGGGGGCGCTGCCGCGGGGTGACCCGGACCCCACCGGGTGGGGGGGGCGGTGGAGGGTGCCACCCTCCGGGGGCCCGCTGCCGCGGGGGCCTGGGCTTTCTCTGGAGAAAGCCCAGACGAAAGAGCACCATGGGGCGCTGCCCCCTGGACCCCCGCTCGGAGGAGGAGGTTCCTCCCCCGAGACCCCCTCCTCTGGTTCGTGCAGACTTTGAGGGGGGCGTTTCTACCGCCTTGGACCGGCCTGCGGCCCGCGCAGCGCCAGGCTCCCGATGGGTGCCGCCCTCCGGGCGGCAGGCGACGGGAGATGATACCCTTCGGGCGGGAACGGGAGAGGGCATCTGCACTTTGCAGTAGAACTTAGCCTTCCCCTTGGGTAAACACTGATTTAATTTTTTGAGAGATTGCGGTAAAATAGGGAAGAGAGGTGAAGGAAATGGAAAAGCAAATCAGCTTTACAGACTTGGAATACGGCAAAAGACGGAAGGTCACCA
>DXEA01000148.1 GCA_019115225.1 Candidatus Evtepia faecigallinarum | reverse complement strand
CCGGGCGGCTGGCGTCGGTAGAAGGTACCCTTCGGGTGGCGACGGTAGATGGAAGTCGTTTCGCGGTTGTCGAGACCAACGGTAGAAAAATCTGCTCAAAAAATATCAAGGATTGCATGTTCTATATTTTTTCAAAGCATCTATCCCAACAGTCTTTCTCAACCTTAAAAAATCTAAGTTTCCCATTTCTCCCGTCAAATGCGTAAAAGTACCAAATCAGTGCTCAATCCCCCGTAGGTCATAGAACCACGACCGCTCCTTCGGTCACAAACCCAAAACCCGACGAGCGCCAGCGAGGACCTTCGCCCCCTCCGGGGGTCCAGGGGGCCGCAGCCCCCTGGTGCTCTTTCGTTTGGGCTTTCTCCAGAGAAAGCCCAAGCCCGCGCGGCAGCGCCCCCCGGAGGGTGGTACCCTCCCCCGGCCCCCCCACCCGGTGGGGACCCGGGCCTCCCGCGGCAGCGTGCCGCGTCCGCTTCCCCACAACCTGGGGAAAGAACCCCCGGCGGCGGTGCCGCCAGAAAGGAGCCCCCCATGGCCTATCCCAACAAACCCTCCCCCCTGGTCCGGGCGGGACAAGTCCTGTTGGCCCTCATCTGCTCCGGCGGCCTCTTGGCCGGGGGCTTCCTGCTGCTGTGCGCCCTGGGGGTCCTCTCCCCGGCGGAGATCTCCCGGCAGGTCACCGCCTGGCTGGACCCCCGGCCTGAGAGTACCCCCGCCGCCGCCGTCCAGGAGGTCACCGTGGATGAGGACGATGCCTCTGCCGCCGGCCCCATCCGGGCCGTCCTGCTGCCCCTGGACCAGCTGGACCGGGCAAACACCCTGGCCGCCGGCAGCGACGGGGTCATCCTGGACATGAAGGACCCCGACGGGGCCCTGGGCTACGTCTCCGCCATCCCCCTGGCCGCCGACGCGGGGACCTCTTATGCCGGCCCGGAGCGGAACCAGGACCTCTTGGACCTGAACGATACCCCCGGCCTGTACACCATCGCCCGGGTCTCCTGCCTGCGGGACGGGGCCCTGGTGGAGACAGACCCCGGCCTGGGGCTGGAACGGGTGAGCGGCTCGCCCTGGCGGGACGAGGCGGGCCGGGGGTGGCTGGACCCCACCGACCCCCAGGTCCAGAGCTATCTGGCCGGGGTGTGCCAGGAGATCGCCCGGCTGGGCTTTGACGAGATCCTCCTCACCGACTTTGCCTACCCCACCCAGGGCCAGACCGGCTCCCTCCGCCCCACCGCCGGCAGGAGCCAGGCCCTGGCCGCCCTGGGCCGCCAGCTCCAGGGGGCGGTGGCCGATTACGACGTGCTGCTCTCCGTGGCCGGCCAGGCCGACAGCGCCCGGCCCAATGCCCCCAGCGGCCAGACTGCCGCCCTCCTGGCCGCTTTCGGCCGGGTCTGGGCCCCCGCCGGGGACCAGGCCGCCCTGGCCGCCTTTCACCCCTCCCTCCTGCCCGACGGATGACGGGCGGGAGTTTTTTCAGCCGCAGTTTTCATTTTTTCCCAGAAATCCGAGGGAAAAGAGAAATTCTCTCTTGCAAAGAATTCGTGAATTGTGTATGATAAATTCAGTAGTTTTACAAAGCTGCGTGTATTTTTTGAACAAGGAGAGGAACGGTATGAAAAAGTTATCCGCTCTGCTACTGGCCCTCGTCATGGTCTTTGGCCTGGTGGGCTGCGGCGGCACCAGCACCGACGGCGACACCTCCGGCGACGAAGGCACCTCCACTGCCTCCGGCCAGGAGCTCAAGTTCGCCACCGGCGGCGACCAGGGCACCTACTACGGCTTCGGCACCGTGCTGGCCCAGTATGTCACCAGCAACACCGACACCAAGGTCACCGCCGTGGTCAGCAACGGCTCCCAGGACAACGTGGAGCAGATGGACCTGAACACCGCCCAGATGGGCTTTGTCCAGTCCGACGTCATGAGCTATGCCTACAACGGCCAGCGCCTGTTTGAGGGTATGCCCGTGGAGAACTTCTCCACCGTGGCCGCCCTGTACATGGAGCAGGTCCAGATCGTCACCCTGGACCCCAACATCAAGTCCGTGGCTGACCTGAAGGGCAAGAACGTCTCCATCGGCTCCTCCGGCTCCGGCGTGTACTACAACGCCCTGGACATCCTGGGCGCCTATGGCCTGACCGAGGCCGACATCACCCCCACCTTCCAGAGCTTCGGCGACAGCGTGGACGCCCTGCAGGACGGCAAGATCGACGCCGCCTTCGTGGTGGCCGGCGCCCCCACCACCGCCGTGACCAGCCTGGCCACCTCCCGGGACGTCTACCTCATCAGCCTGGATGAAGAGCACATCGCCAAGCTGAAGGAGACCTCCCCCTACTACAGCGAGAGCACCATCGCCGCCGACGTCTACGGCACTGCCGAGGACTGCACCACCGTGGCCGTGGGCGCTGTGGTCATCGTCCGGGACGACGTGGCCGAGCAGGACGTGTACAACTTCGTCTCTGCCATCTATGAAAACATTGACAGCCTCAGCCACGACAAGGCCGGCGAGCTGGACCTGGCCTTCGCCGCCTCCGTCACCGACATCCCCTATCATCCCGGCGCTGCCAAGTATTTCGCAGAAAAGGGCATCGAAGTGCCCACCAAGTAAGTGAGAATACCGAAGCCCCCAGACAGCTGAGCCTGTCTGGCACGCAAAGGGAAACTACGGCGGACGCGCTCCGCCGTAGTTTTCCGTGATATAGGGGGTCTTTTCCCCCAATCTTCTGAAGAAAGAGAGCACTGCTTATGCCGTTTTTGAAAAAACAGAAAGCACCGGTGCAGCAGCAGTCCCAGGCCGTGCAGGACCAGCAGCCCGACACCTCCGTGGGTACCGCCGCTGACGTGGAAGCCCTCATGCGCAAGTACGACCGGGAGTCCAACACCCGCATCTGGGAGGGGACCCCCAAGCGGGTCATCGGCATCATCATGGCCCTGTTTTCCCTGTACTGCATCGTTGACACCGTCTTTCTCACCACCCTCACCGAGATCCGCCTGCCCATCTTCATGGGCATGATCCTCCTGCTGGGCTTTCTCATCTTCCCCGCCCGCAAGGGGGCCAGCCGGGTCAACTACCTGCCCTGGTATGACATCATCCTCATGATCGTGGGCTCCGGCGCGTACTTCTTCTACGCCGCCAACGCCATGACCGTCATCCGCCTCTCCGCCCGCATCATGAAGGAGCCCCTGTACATGGCCGTGGGCCTCATCGGCATCCTGGCCCTGGTGGAGCTGTGCCGGCGGTGCGTGGGCATCCCCATCCTGTGCGTGGCGGGGGCCCTGATCATCTACACCTTCGCCTCCGGCCTGGGGCTGGCCCAGGTCATCCGCTCCCTGTTCTACACCGCCAACGGCGTCTTTGGCGGGCCGGTGAGCGTGTGCGCCAAGTTCATCGTGGTCTTCATCATCTTCGGCGCCTTTCTCGAGCGCACCGGCATCTCCAACTTCTTCATCAGCCTGGCAAACTCCATCGCCGGCGCCGCCGCCGGCGGCCCGGCCAAGGTGGCCGTCATCTCCTCGGCCCTGTGCGGCATGGTCTCGGGCTCCTCGGTGGGCAACACCGTGACCACGGGCTCTGTCACCATCCCCATGATGAAGAAGATCGGCTATAAGGGTGAGTTTGCCGGCGCCGTAGAGGCCGCCGCCTCCACCGGGGGCCAGATCATGCCCCCCATCATGGGCGCGGCCGCCTTCCTCATGACCGAGTTTACCGGCGAGCCCTACAGCCAGATCGCCGTGCGGGCCATCCTGCCGGCAGTGCTCTACTTTGCCGGCATCTACATCGCCGTGCACTTAGAGGCCAAGAAGCTGGGCCTGAAGGGCGTGCCCCGGGACCAGCTGCCCAAGATGCGCCACCTGATCAAGCGCATCTACCTCCTCCTGCCCCTGGTGGTGCTGGTGTGGCTGGTGTCCACCAACACCTTCACCATGGCAAAGTCCGCCGCCATCGCCATCGTCATGGCCGTGCTGGTGAGCATCATCAATAACATCGTCGGCCATGTGAACAAGGTGGAGGACCGCTCTGACTTCATCACCCCCGGCAAGATCGTCGACGCCCTGGAGGGGGGCGCCAAGGGCTCCATCACCGTGGCCGTGGCCTGCGGTGTGGCAGGCATCATCTCCGGGTGCATTACCGTGACGGGCCTTGCCTCCAAGCTCCTGTCCGCCATCGTGTCCGTGGCCGGCGGCCAGGTCTTTGTGGCCCTGGTGCTCACCATGCTCTGCTGCATCGTGCTGGGCATGGGCGTGCCCACCACCGCCAACTACTGCATCATGGCTGCCACCTGCGCCCCCATCCTCATGGACCCCTCCATCGGCGTGAGCATGATGGCCGCCCACTTCTTCGTCTTCTACTTCGGCATCGTGGCCGACATCACCCCTCCCGTGGCCCTGGCCGCCTATGCCGGCAGTGCCATCGCCAAGTCCAACCCCATGAAGACCGGCGTCAACGCCACCAAGCTGGCCATCGCCGCCTTCATCGTCCCCTACATCTTCGCCCTGAGCCCGCAGATGCTCTTTGTGGATGTGGAGAGCGCCTTCCAGGTGGTCCAGATCTGCATCAGCGCCCTCTTGGGCATCTTCGGCGTGGCCGCCGCCCTCAACGGCTATGTCTTCCGTAAGCTGCCGGTGCTCCTGCGCATCCTCCTGGCCCTGGGCGGGTTGGGGATGATGATCCCCGGCACGGTCACGGACGTGATCGGCCTGGTGCTCATGGTGGGCATCTGCCTGTTTGAGTACGCCGCCGCCAAGCGCCACAAGGCAGCCCCGGCTGCCGCCCCGGCGGAAGTGCCCTCTGGGGAGGATCAGGACGAGGGTACCCATTGACCGTCCCACCCCTGTAAAAATCTCTGCCCTGTCCCCCGGACAGGAGCGGCCCCGGCGGCGTCCCAGCGCGGACGCCGCCGGTTTTTTGCCCCCGGCCCGATTTTTGTCCCCGCCGGCGGGGCCCGGGGGTCTATCCTTTTCTGTCGAAGCATGGTATAATATCCGCAAAACCGGCCGTGATCCTGTGATTTTGGCCGTTTTCCCGCCCGTCCGGGCCTGTTTTCCCAGGCCCACCCTGAAACGGAGGAATCAGACTATGGCAAACCCTGTGAGCATCTATATTCACAACAAGAGCTATCGTTTCCTGGCCGAGGAGGACGAGAGCTATCTGCAGCAGTGCGCCGACATCGTCAACAAGGAGATCGACAGCGCCATGGAGGGCACCACCCTGTCCATCACCGACGGGGCCGTTCTGGCGGCCATGAACGTGGCGGACAAGTACTGCAAGGAGCGGCAGGTCTCGGACAACCTGCGCACCCAGCTCAAGCAGGCCCTGGACGAAAACGCCCGCCTGGCCCGGGCCCTGGCCACCGAGGCCAAGGGGGGCAAGGCCCCCCGGGGGGACAAGGCCGGCCGCACCGGCCAGCAGGCCAAGGACCACCAGGCCAAGGAGGACCCCGCGCCGTGATGGAGCTGCTGGCCCCCGCCGGGTCCCCGGAGGCCCTCACCGCCGCCGTCCAGGCCGGGGCGGGGGCGGTATATCTGGGCTTCGGCCCCCTCAACGCCCGGCGCAACGCGAAAAACTTCACCCAGGAGGAGTGGCAGGCCGCCGTGGCCTACTGCCACCTGCGGGGGGTGAAGGTCTACCTGACCCTGAACACCCTCCTCACCGACCGGGAGCTTCCCCTGGCCGCCGAGACCGGGGCCCTGGCCGCCCGGCTGGGGGTGGATGCCGTCCTGGTCCAGGACCTGGGCACCGCCCGGCTGCTGGGGCAGATCTGCCCCGACCTCCCCCTCCACGCCTCCACCCAGATGACCGTGCATGACCTGGACGGGGTTTTGGCCTGCGCAAAATTGGGCATGACCCGGGTGGTCCTGTCCCGGGAGCTGCCCGCCCAGGCCATTGAGGAGCTGTGCAAACACTCCCCCGTGGAGTTGGAAGTGTTTGGTCACGGGGCCCTGTGCATGTGCTACAGCGGGCAGTGCTTCCTCTCCGCCGTGGTGGGCCGGCGCAGCGGCAACCGGGGATTATGCGCCCAGCCCTGCCGCCTGGCCTACCAGTGGCCGGGGGAGAGGGGCACCTGCCACCCCCTGTCCCTGAAGGACCTGTCGTTGGCCGGCCACCTGGGCCGGCTGGAGGAGATGGGGGTGGCCTGCCTGAAGATCGAGGGCCGGATGAAGCGGCCGGAGTATGTGGCGGTGGTCACGGGCATCTACGCCGCCGCCCTGGCCGAGGGCCGGGAGCCCACCGCCCAGGAGATGGCCCGGCTGGAGGCGGCCTTCTCCCGCCAGGGCTTCACCCAGGGGTATTTTCTGGACCAGACGGGCCCGGCCATGTTCGGCACCCGGCCCGAGGGGACGAAAGACCCGGCGGACCTCTTTGAACAGGCGAAACAATATTACAGCCGGGGGGAGCACCGGCAGGTGCCGGTGACCTTCTCGGTGCAGGTGAAACGGGAGGAACCCGTCTCCCTCACCGTCCGGGACCGGGACGGCCACACGGTCACCGTCCGGGGGGAGGTCCCCCAGGCCGCCCGGACCAGGGAGACCACCTTAGACCAGCTCACCGCCCAGCTGGCCAAGACCGGCGGCACGGTCTACACCGCCGCCGGCACCCAGGGGGAGGTGGACCCCGGCCTGGCCCTGCCGGTCTCCGCCATGAACGCCCTGCGCCGGCAGGCCCTGGCCGCCCTGGACGCCGCCCGCACCCAGCCCCCCGGCTGGCAGGTTTTCCCCTTCCAGCCCCCGGAGATTATCCCCGGCCCCAAGGAGGCCCCGGCCTTCACCCTCTCCTTCCACCGCTGGGAGCAGCTGAGCCGGGAGAGCCTGGACCAGGGCCCCGCCATCGTCTACCTGCCCTGTCAGGAGGCCGCTGCCCACGAGGAAGAACTGGCCCAATGGGTGAAAGACTACCCCGCCATCTCCTTCGGGGTCATCCTGCCCCGGGTGGCCTGGGACCGGGAAAAGCCCCAGCTGCGGAAGGAACTGGCCGCCGCCCGGAAAGCAGGCGTCACGGAAGCCCTGCTGGGCCACATCGGCCAGCTGGCCCTGGCGAGAGAATTTGCTCTTACCCCCCGGGCCGACTACGGCCTGGGCCTGACCAACAGCCTGGGGGCAGCGGAGCTGGCCCGGCTGGGCTTTGCCTCGGCCACGGCCTCCTTTGAGCTGCGCCTGTCCCAGGTCCGGGACCTGAGCAAGCCGTTGCCCACGGAGCTCATCGTCTACGGCCGCCTGCCCCTGATGCTGACAGAAAACTGCATCGTGAAGAACCGGGGAGCGGGATGTCACTGTGAGGACACCCCCCAGGTCCTCCGGGACCGGAAGGGGGCGGATTTCCCGGTGGAAAAAGCCTGGGGCTGCCGCAGTGAGATTTTCAACAGCCAGGTCCTCTGGCTGGCGGACAAGGCCGAGTGGAGGCACGCCGGGCTGACCTATGCCCGGCTGGCCTTCCTGCGGGAGACGGCGCAGGAGTGCGCGCAAGTTCTCCGGGCTTACCGCACCGGGGAGGGGGAGGGGCCGGGGGCCCTGACCCGTGGGTTATATTATCGTGGGGTGGAATAACCCCATGCGGCGTACGCTGCCGCGAGTACCCCGGGTCCCCACCGGGTGGGGGGCCGGAGGAGGGTGCCACCCTCCGGGGGGCGCTGCCGCGCGGGCTTGGGCTTTCTCTGGAGAAAGCCCAAACGAAAGAGCACCATGGGGCCTGCGGGCCCCCTGGACCCCCGGAGGGAGCGAAGGTCCTCGCTGGCGCTCGTCGGGTTTTGGGTTTGTGACCGAAGGGGCG
>DXEA01000147.1 GCA_019115225.1 Candidatus Evtepia faecigallinarum | reverse complement strand
TGCCGGAAAAGTACAAGGACCACGCCCTCATCGGCGACTATGCGGGCTATCGGGAGTGCCACATCCAGCCGGACTGGCTGCTGGTCTACCGGCTGGAGGATGATGTCCTGGTCCTCACCCTCTTCCGCACCGGCAGTCACAGCGACCTGTTCTCGTAATAAGCAGCAAGGGAGGATGCCCGTGGAACACGAAGACTACATGCGCCTGGCCCTGGACCTGGCCCGGGAGGCCGCAGCAGCGGGGGAGGTCCCCGTGGGCTGCGTCATCGTCTCCCGGGAGGGGACAGTCATCGGCCGGGGCCGCAACCGCCGGGAGCAGGCCCACGACCCCCTGGCCCACGCCGAGGTGGAGGCCATCCGGGACGCCTGCCGGGACCACGGGGACTGGCGGCTGAAGGGGGCCCGCCTCTATGTGACCTTAGAGCCCTGCCCCATGTGCGCCGGGGCCATCATCTCCGCCCGCATCCCGGAGATCTATTACGGGGCCAAGGATGCGGGCTTTGGGGCCTGCGGGTCCATCCTGAACCTCTTTGAGGAGGACTTCCGCCACCACCCCAAGATTGTCGGCCACATCCTGGAAGACCAGTGCGCCCAGGTGCTGCGGGACTTTTTTTCCCGGATGCGGAAGAAATGTCCCGAAAACTTAAAGATTCTGTAACATTTGTGGCCTTTTTTTGTAACATGTCCTTGGTAAGATAACCGTGCAAGAGTCAAGAAAGCTTCTTTTCATTTTTTAACCTTCGGGAAAGCAGGGTCAGCGAGTGGTTTACGCGGGCCCTGTTTTTCTGCCCTTTTGGCAAAAGGACCAAAGTCCGCCCCGGAAAGACAGGAAAACCCGGCACTGCCATGCCTTGACGCCGGGGGACAGGGGTGATACAATAACCACCGTCAGAAAGGCTGTGATCGGGAGGAGTACCCTCAACACCCGCCAAAGAGAGGAGCCGGTTGGTGCAAGGCTCTGCCGGGAGAGAGGGGAAGGGCGCCCGTAAGCCGCGGGGAGGCAATGCCCCGCCGGCCCCCCGCCGTTACCGGGTTCGAGTGCGGATCTCTCCCCCCGGGTGGGGTCCGAATTCAGGTGGTACCACGGAAATTTTTCCGCCCTGAGCTGTGTGCTCAGGGCGTTTTTTTCGTCCAACACCGTGGGCCGCCCCCAGGATTTCCCCCTATAAATTACAAACGAAGGAGTTTGCGCGATATGAAAAACAGTGAAAAGACCATGGAAAAAGTCGTCGCCCTGTGCAAGGGCCGGGGCTTCGTCTTCCCCGGCAGCGAAATTTACGGCGGCCTGGCCAACACCTGGGACTACGGCCCCCTGGGTGTGGAGCTGAAGAACAACGTGAAAAAGGCCTGGTGGAAGAAGTTCGTCCAGGAAAACCCCTATAATGTGGGTCTGGACGCCGCCATCCTCATGAACCCCCAGGTGTGGGTGGCCTCCGGCCATGTGGGGGGCTTCTCTGACCCCCTCATGGACTGCAAGGAGTGCAAGGAGCGCTTCCGGGCCGACAAGATCATCGAGGAGTGGTGCCAGGAGAACAACTTCGACCTGGGCAAGTCCGTGGACGCCCTGAGCCAGGCGGAGATGAAGGAATTTGTGGAGGAGCACAACATCCCCTGCCCCTCCTGCGGCGGCCACAACTGGACGGACATCCGCCAGTTCAATCTCATGTTCAAGACCTTCCAGGGGGTCACCGAGGACGCCAAGAACACCGTGTACCTGCGCCCCGAGACCGCCCAGGGCATTTTTGTCAACTTCCAGAACGTCCAGCGCACCACCCGCAAAAAGCTCCCCTTCGGGGTCTGCCAGATCGGCAAGTCCTTCCGCAACGAGATCACCCCCGGCAACTTCACCTTCCGCACCCGGGAGTTTGAGCAGATGGAGCTGGAGTTCTTCTGCAAGCCGGGCACCGAGCTGGACTGGTTCAAATACTGGAAGGAGTTCTGCCACAAGTGGCTGCTGGAGCTGGGCATGCAGGACGAGAACCTCCGCCTGCGGGACCACGACCCCGAGGAGCTTTCTCACTACTCCAACGCCACCACCGACTTTGAGTTTGCCTTCCCCTTCGGCTGGGGCGAGCTGTGGGGGGTGGCCAGCCGCACCAACTACGACCTGAACGCCCACCAGACCACCTCCGGCAAGGACCAGACCTATTTCGACCAGGAGGCAAACGAGCACTACATCCCCTTCGTCATCGAGCCCTCCCTGGGCGCCGACCGGGTCACCCTGGCCTTCCTCATCGACGCCTACGACGAGGAAGTGGTGGGCCAGGACAAGAACGGGAAGGATGACATCCGCACCGTGCTGCGCCTGCACCCGGCTCTGGCCCCCTTCAAGTGCGCCGTCCTCCCCCTGTCTAAGAAGCTGGCCCCCGCCGCCCTGGAGCTCCAGCAGCAGCTGGCCAAGGACTTCATGGTGGACTACGACGAGGCCGGCTCCATCGGCAAGCGCTACCGCCGCCAGGACGAGATCGGCACCCCCTATTGCATCACCGTGGACTTTGACACCGTGGGCGACGAGGGGAAGGAGGGGGACCAGTGCGTCACCGTCCGGGACCGGGACACCATGGACCAGGTCCGTCTGCCCATGGCCCAGCTGAAGGAATATCTCCAGGAGAAGCTGGCTTTTTGAGGAAATGACGGCTGTTTCCGGAAAGATTCGCCGGACTTTTCGGGGATTTTAGAAAAAGTTTTCAAAAAATTCACCGTTTCCCGTTGCATTTTTCCGCCGTTTGCGTCTAAATAGTGAGAGCCCTGCCATCACGAAATTTTTCTGGGGGTGGGAGTTGGCGCCCTTTGGCGCCTGCTCCCGCCCCCGTGCTTCATTTCCCGGGTCTGGGGCGGCCCCCACCCATTCCCCTGCAAGGAGGTCACCGCATGAAAGAGAAAACAACGGAGAAAAAGCTGCCGGGCAAGGACCAGGGACTGTCTTTTCGGCAGTGCCTGCTCCGGGGCCGGCTGTACAGCCGGGAGGTCCCCGGTCTGCTGCCCTATATGTATATCGTCCCCTACTTCTTCGCCTGGCTGGTGCTGGACTTCACCCTGCGCTTTACCTACCGGAGCATGGGCATCGTGGGGGTCAAGTATCTGCCCGCCGGCCTGTTCACCCTGGGCTGGGCGCTGATCTTTGCCGGGCTGGTCTTCTTCCTGCCCAAAATCCCCCGGTGGTTCGTGCGCTGCGTGCCCCTGGTCACCTGCGTGGTGCTGGCCATCACCCACAGCGGCTTTATGAGCATGTTCCGCCGCTTCTTCTCCTTCTCCATCCTGGCCTACGGGGGGACGGGGAGCTTTGTGGACGCGTCCTACATCCGCATCGACTGGAAGGTCATCGCCGGGTCCGCCGTGGCGGTGCTGCTCATGATGACCTCCGGCCGGCTGCTCCAGGTGGTCCCCCCCAGGCCGGTGAAAGCCTCGGTGCTGGCGGGGGTGGCGGCCTTCCTGATCGGGGTGGGGCTGGTGGCCTTCACCCACGTCCACTTCTTCCCCCAGGTGGAGACGGTGATTTGGGAGAACACCGACAAGGACGCCCAGAGCATCGCCTATCACGAGTTCAACGACACCACCAACGCCCTCATGGTCAGCGGCCTGTACCAGTACACCGTCCGGGACCTGTGCCGCCAGATTTTTCCCCAGAACACCATGAGCGACAGCGACCGGGAGATGGTGGACAGCTATGTGGCCGACTACGAGGCCGCCCGGAAGGACAACGACTACACCGGGCTGTTTGCCGGCAAGAACGTCATCATGGTCCAGCTGGAGGCCATCGACACCTGGATGCTGGACAACTACATGCCCAACCTGAAGGCCCTCAAGGACCAGGGCATCTCCTTCACCAACCACTACACCCCGGCCTACATCACCGCCGGCACCTTCAACACCGAGTTCATGGCCAACACCGGCATCCTGCCGGCCACGGGAGGTATCCCCACCTCGGTGTACACCAATAACGCCTATCCCTACTCCCTGGCAAACCTCTTCACCCAGGCCGGCTACACCGCCAATTCCTTCCACAACAGTGAGGGGACGGTGTACGACCGGGGGAACATCCACCCCAACCTGGGCTATCAGACTTACCACAGCGGCCAGGATATGGCCATGGAGAACTATCAGCTGGACCGCTACCTCATCAACGGCTTTGAGGACATGACGGCGGCCGACCCCTTCTTCTCCTTCGTCATCACTTATTCCGGCCACGGGCCCTACGGGGAGGACAGCCCCATCTACCAGGCCCACGCCGCCGAAGCCCAGGCCGCCGCCCAGCGCACGGACGGCAACTACGTCTACGCCGTGGCCGGGGCCATGGAGACCGACCTGTTCATCCAGGAGCTCATGGAAAAGTTAGAGGCCAGCGGCCATCTGGAGGACACGGTGCTGGTATTCTATGCCGACCACTACAACTACTACATGATGGACGACGGCCTGAACATGGAGATCAAGGGTGTGGACAACATGAACATGCTCCAGCACACGAACTTCTTCATCTGGTCGGCGGACATTGAGGAGCCGGTGCAGGTGGACAAGGTGACCTCCACCCTGGACATTCTGCCCACCCTGGCCAACCTCTTCGGGCTGGACACCACGGGGGCTTTCCTGGCGGGCCATGACGGCCTGGGGGACCAGGGGGGCTATGTATTCTTTGCCGACGGCAGCTGGTATGACGGCACCACCTACTGGTCCAGCAAGAGCGGCGGCGGAGACGCCGCACGCACGGCCGAGATCAACCAGATCACTACCCTCAATAACCGCGTCCTGGCCGGCAACTACTACGAAGAAAATTGAGACCCGCTAAGGAATTTTTGAACCCGCTGCGCTGGGCTTCAAAAATTGGGGGATGGCAGCTTCCTGCGCGCACGGGCCCGGAGGGCCCGCACACTTGGAAGCTGAGAGGAATTTTTTCCCCGGCGCATGTCCGTGGAAAAAATGGATTGGAATTTATTCCAGCGCCTGCGGGCGCTGGAAGTCTGCGACGCTTTTTTGTGCCCTCCTTTGGGGAGCGGTGGAGAATAGGAAATCTTTTCTGATGACTTCTTCGTTAGTAAAAGCGTTGGCTTCCCCTTGGGTAAACAGTGAATAAACCAGATATTTCTTTCGGGGAGGTATTGAAATAGGCAAAACAGCGGCTTTCTCAATTGTATTCCCAACGAAATTTCCCACTC
>DXEA01000146.1 GCA_019115225.1 Candidatus Evtepia faecigallinarum | reverse complement strand
CTGCTCCTCACTGGCCGGCTCCAGCAGCTTGCCCTTGGCGTCGATGACCCAGGCCGAGGCCGCCCCGGTGAGCACCGCCACCGGCTGGCACTCGGTGATGACCAGGTTCACCGTGGTGGGAAAGCGCTTTTGTACCTCCACCTGGTCCACATAGGGCAGGGCTTCGGTGATGCCCTGGGCAATCTGCTGGGAGGGGGTGAGGATCATGTTGGTCCCCATCTCAATGGCGGCCACCGAGAGGATCTCCTCGGTGCTGTAGCGCTGGTTGCCCTCCACCGTCACCGCCTCCACCCGGAAAAAAACCGTGCAGGCAGCCACCACCGAGGCGGCAATGAGCAGGGCCGCCACGATCAGGTAGAGCACGCTCCCCCGCCGCTTGTGGTATTTCATTTCCTTTTCTTTCTTTGCCATATCCCTTTTCCTTCAGATCCCGACCCCTGGCATGCCACAGGTCTGTTCTCGCCGGCGGAAAACCCCTCCGCCCAGGGCCGTCAGGTCCCGGTCCAGGGCCTCATAGCCCCGGTCGATATGCTCTAAGCCAAAGATGGCACTCTCCCCCTGGGCCCCCAGGGCGGCCACGGTCAGAGCAGCGCCCCCCCGCAGGTCTGTCGCCTCCACCCGGGCCCCCCGCAGGGGCCGGCCGGTGACGGCGGCGGTGTCCCCCCGCACCTGGATGCACCCGCCCATGGCGCACAGGCCCTGGACGTAGCGGAAGCGATGGTCGAAAATGGTCTCGGTGATCCGGCTCTTCCCCCGGGCCCCCGCCAGCACGGCGGTGAGCAGGGGCTGGGCGTCGGTGGGAAAGGCGGGATAGGGGCCGGTGGTCAGGGACCCGATCCCCCGCAGCTCCCCCGTCCGGCGGACCCACAGGCCGCCGGCACACTCCCCCGCCTCACAGCCGGCAGCGGCGAGGGCAGACAGGACCGGGCGCACATGGGCCCCCTGGGCCCCCAAAAGCTCCCCCTCGCCCCCCGCAGCCGCCACCGCGCACAGATAGGTGGCCGTGACGATGCGGTCTGCCATGACGGCATACTCGCCGGGGTGCAGGCGCCGGCCGCCCTCCACCACGATCTCCTCTGTGCCCGCCCCGGAGACCTTCGCCCCCAGGCAGCGCAGAAAGCCCTGCAGGTCCACGATCTCCGGCTCCCGGGCGGGGTTGCGGATCACCGTCACCCCCTGGGCGCCGCAGGCCGCCAGCATGGCGTTCTCCGTGGCCCCCACACTGGGGATGGGCAGGGCCACCTCCCGGCCCTGGAGCCGGGGCCCCTCAAAGTAGAGCTGGCCGCTCCAGCTTCTCACCTGGGCCCCCAGGGCCTGAAAGGCCCGGATGTGCAGGTCGATGGGCCGGGCCCCCAGGGCACAGCCCCCGGGCCAGCAGGCCACCGCCATCCCCTCCCGGGCCAGCAGGGCCCCCAGAAACAGGACCGAGGCCCGCATCCGGCCCATCAGTTCGTCCGGGATGGTGTGGCCCCTGCGGCAGGAGGTGTCCACCGTCACCGTGCTCCCCTCCCGGCCCACCCGGCAGCCCAGGCAGGTGAGGATCTCCAGGGCCGCGGCGCAGTCGGTGAGGGCCGGGCAGTTATGTATCACGCTCTCCCCGTCGGCCAGCAGTGTGGCCGCCAGAATGGGCAGGGCGCTGTTCTTCGCCCCGTGGATGGTCACCCGCCCCTGCAGAGGACGGCCGCCGGCCACCGCGAAATACTCCATCATATCCTCTCCCCCGATCCTGGTCGATGTGGTTTCAGACCAGTCTATGCCGGGACGGGGGGAAGGGTGCGGCCTCAGGCCTTGGTCAGGTCCACCAGGGTCTCATAGATCTTCTCCGCCGCCTGGGGGATGCCCACGGCGGCCATGGCCTTGCCCATGGCGTCTCGCCGCTGGGGGTCTGCCAGCAGCTCCTTGGTGGTCTTGTACAGGGTCTCGCCGCTGCACACCGGCTCCAGCAGCACCACCGCGCCCCCCTGCCGGGCCAGCACGTTGGCGTTCTTCTCCTGGTGGTGGTTGGTGACGTTGGGCGAGGGTACGATGATGGCGGGCTTGCCGATGGCGGTCAGCTCCGACAGGGTGGACGCGCCCCCCCGGCAGAGCACCAGGTCGGCGGCCACCATCACCGTGGGCATGTCATAGATATACTCCCGCAGCTGCAGCTCCGGGGGCAGTTTCACGTCCTTCAATGCCGCCAGCATGGTCTGGTAGTTCCGCCCCGCCCCGTGGATGTGGTGGAAGGGGGCCCCCTCCTTGGCGGCCAGGCGGAGGTAGTCGGCCACGTAGCCGTTCATCACGTCCGCCCCCAGGCTCCCCCAGTAGGAGAGGACCAGCGGCCGGTCGTCCTTGATGCCCAGGGCGTCCCGGGCCTGCTGGCGGGTGGTCTCGAAAAAGGCCCCCCGGATGGGGGTGCCGGTGACCACCACCCGGTCCGGGTGGCTGTAGTGCTGGCGGGAGTCCTCATAGCCCACCATCACCCGGTCGGCCACCTTGGCCAGGCGCTGGGTGGTCAGGCCGGGCACGGCGTTGGAGTCGTGGACCGCCGTGGGGATGCCCCGCCGGGCGGCCTCCTTGACCACCGGGTAGGAGGCATAGCCCCCGGTGCCCACCACCAGGTCCGGCTGAAAGCCGTCCAGGATGCGCCGGGCCTCCTTCTGGGAGACCGACAGGTTGCGCAGGGTGCGCAGGTTGTGGCCGATGGCCGACGGGCTCAGGCTGCGCCAGAAGGAGCTGATGGTCACCGTCTCCAGGGGAAATCCCTCCCGGGGGACCAGACGCTCCTCCATGCCCCCCTTGGCCCCCACGAAGAGGACCTGGCAGTCCTCCACCCGCTGCTGAAAAAGTCTGGCCAGGGCCACGGCGGGGTTGATGTGTCCGGCGGTACCGCCGCAGGTGAATAAGATCTTCATTTGGCTTCCTCACTTTCCGGGCCCTTGGCCGCTATGTCACGGGATTTTGCCGGCTGATGCTGAGGATCAGCCCCATTTCCGCCAGCTGGATGATGAGCGCCGAGCCGCCGGAGCTGAAGAAGGGCAGGGAGATGCCCGTGACCGGGAAGAGGTTGGTCACCACCGCCACGTTGGCGAACACCTGGAAGGCGAACAGGGTGGTCACGCCCACCACCACCAGGGAGCCGAACTTGTCTCTGGCGTGCAGGGCCAGCCAATACCCCCGGATGATGAGCAGGGCGAACAGGGCCAGGATCAGGCAGGCGCCGATGAGGCCCAGCTCCTCGCAGACCACGGCGAAGATAAAGTCGTTCTGGGCCTCTGGCAGGTAGAGGAACTTCTGCTTGCCGTTGCCCAGCCCCAGGCCGGTGACCCCGCCGGAGCCGATGGCCAGCAGGGACTGGATGGCCTGCATCCCCTTGCCCAGGGCATCGTCCCAGGGATTGAGCCACATGGTGATACGGGAGGTCATGTAGTCCGTCTTCGTGATGATGATCACCAGGGCCGCGCCCACGGTGACGCCGCCGGCCACGAACCAGCCCACGCTGATGCCGCCGGCAAAGAGGATGGCGGCGGCAATGACCACCATCTGAATGGTGGCCGACATGTGGCTCTGCACCGCCAGGATCCCCACCATGATCAGCAGCACCATCAGATAGGGAATCAGCTCAAAAAAGCCGATGCGCTCCAGCCAGTTGCCAAACCGGCCCAAAACGGTGTTGCGCCGGAAGGACAGGGGCTTGCGCAGGTCACGGTTGGACAGGCGGGCGGCAAAGTAGAGGATCAGGCCCATCTTGCCCAGCTCCGACGGCTGCCACTGGATGGGATACTTCAGCCACCGGGTGGCGCCGCCGGCCTCCACCCCCAGGCCGGGGACTTTTACGGCCAGCATCAGCAGGCAGGCCACGACGAGGATGGTCACCGCCAGCCCCCGCAGGCCCTGATAGTTCAGCCGGGAGACCAGATACATGACGGCAAAGCCCAGCACGGCATAGACCGCCTGGCGCTTGAAATAGTAAAACGGGTCCCCGCCGGTGGTCCCCTTCAGGTCATAGTAGGCCGTGGGGTAGGAGGCGGACAGGAGCATGATCAGCCCGATGACCACCAGCAGGATGGTCAGCATCAAAAAGGGCACATCCACCTGTCCCCGCACCCGCTGGGCCCGGGGCACCGACACCGGCGGAGCAGCCGGCTTGGCCTTGGTTTTGAAAAATGGTTTTGCCACGAAAGGTTCCCTCCCCAATGGGGGCCCACGGCAGTCACAGGACGGGCAGACGCCCTATGGCTCCGAAATAGGCCAGGATACAGAAGACCAGCGAGATGGCGGAGAACACATAGACGATCTTCTTCTCGCTCCAGCCGCCCATCTCCAGGTGGTGGTGAAGGGGGGCCATGCGGAAGATCCGCTTGCCATGGGTGGCCTTGAAATAGGTGATCTGAATGATGTCAGACAGGGTCTCGATGATGTAGATGATGCCCACGGGGATCAGGATGAGGGGCAGGTCCAGGGCAAAGGCCATGCCGCACACGGCCCCCCCCAGAAACAGGGACCCCGTGTCCCCCATGAACACCTTGGCCGGGTAGAAATTATACACCAAAAAGCCCACGATGCCCCCGAAGAGCGCCGCGGCAAAGACCGTCATGGCCGTGCTGCCCGGCCGGTCCCAGTGGATGGCGGCATAGGCAAAGGCGGCGGTGAAGAAGGCGCACACCGGCAGGGTCACTGTTCCCGCCAGGCCGTCCAGGCCGTCGGTGATGTTCACCGCGTTCACCGAGCCGGTAATCACCAGGGCGGCAAAGATCATATACACCACCCACGGCAGCTTCCACTCCACCCCGAAGAAGGGGACATACAGGTTGGGGGACAGGACCCCCACCGAGCGCAGGAGCACGATGAACAGAATGGCCGCCGCCAGCTGCAGCAGGAACTTCTGGCTGGCCGTCAGGCCGGTGTTCTCCTTTTTGCGGATCTTGGCATAGTCGTCCAGAAACCCGATCAGGCCGAACACCAGGGAAAACAGGAGGACAAAAACACTGGTCAGATCCCCCGCCAGAATGGCCGGCATGTTGAACGCCAACACCCCCACCACTGCCGCTGCAATGAACATCAGGCCCCCCATGGTGGGGGTCCCCTGCTTGGACATGTGCCAGGTGGGGCCGTCCTCCTTGATGGACTGCCCCGCCTTCAGCCGCCGCAGGGCAGGGACTAACCACTTTCCCAAAATGGCGCTGACTGCAAAGCCCGCGACCGCTGCTGCCAGGGCTTTTATCAGAATGGGATCCATTCCTTACACCTCCGTGATCTTCTACTTCCGTTCTCTCTGTTTCGCTGCCCCGCCCCTCCCTGGGGAGGAGCGAAGGGCACCGAACGTGTATTATACCGTATTCCACCGGAAAAAGGAAGCAATTTCTTCCCTTTCGTCCAGGGGAATTCGATTTTCTCCAATCTCTTGTTCTGTTTCATGGCCTTTGCCCGCCAGCAGGATCACATCCCCCGGCCGGCCCATGGCCAGGGCCTGCCGGATGGCCGTCCGCCGGTCGGGCTGGCGCACCCAGGCCCCAAAGCTGGCCGGGAACCCCGCCGCCACCTGGTCCAGGATGGCCTCCGGGTCCTCGGTGCGGGGGTTATCCGAGGTCAGGACCACGAAGTCCGCCAGGGTGGCGGCGATCTCCCCCATCATGGGGCGCTTGGTCCGGTCCCGGTCCCCGCCGCAGCCGAAGAGACAGATCTTCCGTCCCCCCGGGCCGGGGGTAAGGGCGGGCAGGACCTTGGCCAGGGCGTCCGGGGTGTGGGCATAGTCGATGACCACCGTATAGGGGGCGGGCACCGGCACCACCTCCATCCGCCCCCGGACCCCCGATGCCTGGGAAAGGGCACCGGCGATCTCCTCCAAGGGCAGGTCCAGCTCCAGACAGCAGGCGATGACCCCCAGGGCGTTGGACACGGAGAAGTCTCCGGGAATGGGAAGGTCCACCGAAGCCCTCCCATGGGGAGCTTCCACCTGGAAGGACACTCCACCGGGGGCCAGCTGAATCTCTTTGGCAATCACCTGGGCTCCGCTGCCCTGCCGGCCAAAGGTGACGGCAGGGCAAGGGGCCCCCTGGGCCAGCTCCCTGCCCGCCGGGTCGTCCAGGTTGAACACCCCCGCCCGGCACTGCTGGAAGAGCAGGCTCTTGGCCTTCTTGTACTCCTCCATGGTGCCGTGGAAGTCCAGGTGGTCCCGGGTCAGGTTGGTAAAAATCCCCGCCCGGAAGGTCAGCCCCGCCGTCCGGGACAGGGCCAGGGCGTGGGAGGAGACCTCCATGACCACATGGCTGCACCCCGCCGCCGCCATCCTGGCCAGCAGATTCTGGAGGGTGTAGGCGTCCGGGGTGGTCCGCTGGGCGGGCAGCGCCAGGTCTCCGATGAGGTTCTGGTTGGTGCCGATGAGGCCCACCTTGGCCCCCAGCACCTTTTCCAGCACCTCTTTGAGCAGATAGGTGGTGGTGGTCTTTCCATTGGTGCCGGTGACCCCCACCAGGGTCATCCGGTCTCCCGGCCGATGGAACCAGTTGGCCGCCAGCTGGCCAAAGGCCCGGCGAGGGTCGGGAGAGAGCAGCCACGGGCCGTCCTCCGCCGGCGGCGCGGCGCACAGCACCGCCGCCGCCCCCCGCGCCAGGGCCTCTGGGATAAAGCGGTTGCCGTCCTCCTTGGCCCCCGGAAAGGCCGCAAAGAGGCCGCCGGGGACAAGGGTCCGGGTGTCACAGGTGAGGGAAGTGATTTCCACGTCCTGACCGATCCGGTCTGTCAGGGCTGCGCCCCGGATGAGTCGGGATAACTGCAAGGGTCCACCTCCATAGGCGGCGGTCCCGGCCCCCAAAAGGGGGCGGGACCTGGGCCGGTGTCGTCCCTTTCACGTCCGTGGTTTTCCCGTCCTGTATTTTGTGCCGCCGGGGCGGCTCAGTCGTCCTTTTCTTCCTTCTTGGCCCACTCGTTGTCGGTGGTCCCGCCGCCGGTGGCCAGGCCGCTGTCCTGGGGGGTGTTCTCCACGAACTTCACCTCCACCGCCGTGCCGATCTCCACCAGGGTATCCGGGGCGACCGACTGGCTGAAGACGCTGCCGGTCTCCCCCACGCCGGTGGCTTCCAGATACAGTCCCACCGCCTCCATGGCGCTCTTGGCCTCGGCATAGGTCATGCCGGTCAGATCGGGCATTTTTACCGTGTCCGAGGGTTTCTCCTCACCCAGGTAGAGCACTGTGGAGCTCCCCTTGGGCACCGTACTGCCTGCCGTGGGCACCTGGTCGGTGACCACGGAGCCCTCTCCGGACAGGCGCACGTTCAGCCCCAGGCTGTTCAGGGTGGACTGGGCCTCCTCGGGGGTCTTGCCCACCAGCTGGGGGATGGTGATGCCGTTTTCGTTGACGGTGGTGCCGGAGGGTTCATAGCCTAAGTAGTCCAGGATGTTGGCGATGAGCTCGCCGGCCATGGGGGCGGCCATGTTGCCGCCGCTGATGTAGATGCCGTCGGCGGTGGTGTTCTGGCCCGGCGCGGCAGGCTGGGGCCAGTCATAGCCCAGCAGCACGATGACCTGGGGGTCGTCGGCAGGGGCAAAGCCCAGGAAGGAGACGATGATGTGGTCCTCGCTGTCCAGGGTCTGGGAGGAACCGGTCTTGCCGCCGATGCGGTAGCCGTCCACCTTGGCGTTCTTGCCGGTGCCGCCGGGGTCGTTGACCACGCTCTCCATGTAGGAGGTGACCAGCTCCGAGGTCTCCTGGCTGATGACCTGCCGGACCTCCTGGGGCTCGTGGTAGCTGATGACGTTGCCGTCGGTGTCGGTGACCGACTGGACCACATAGGGCTCCATGAGGTGGCCGCCGTTGATGACGGCGGACAGGGCGGTGATCATGTGGATGGGGGTGGTGGTGAAGCGCTGGCCGAAGGAGGCGGTGGCCAGCTCGGTGATGCCCGAGGGGCTGGTGAACTTATCCTCCGACCAGAACACGCTGGTGTTCTCCCCCGGCAGCTCGATGCCGGTGTTTTCGGTGAAGCCAAAATTCTCCCAGTACTCATAGAACTTATCTGCCCCCAGCAGCTGGCCGATCTTGATCAGGGCCGGGTTGCAGGAGTTCATCACCGCCTTGCGCAGGGTCTGGTGGCCGTGGCCGCTGCGGGCCGAGCAGCGGATGGTCCAGTTGTCCATCTGGACATAGCCCACGCAGTCAAAGGTGCTGTCATCGTCGATGGCCCCCTCCTCCAGGGCGGCGGCCACCACGATGGGCTTGAAGGTGGAGCCCGGCTCGTAGGACAGGCGGAGGTTCTTGTTCTCCCACTGCTCCAGCTGGGCGTCGTTGACCGCCTTGGCATACTCCTCCTCGGTCACCGTGGGGTCGTTCTTCAGCTGCTCCAGGATCTGGGTCTTGGTGGCGTCCACCACCGTGTTGGGGTTGTTCAGGTCGTAGTCGGGGGAGCTGGCCATGGCCAGCACAGCCCCGGTGTCCGGGTCCATGACCACGCAGAAGCCGCCGTTGATGACGTCGAACTTCTGAATACCTTCCTCCAGGGTCTTTTCCGCATACATCTGGATGGTGGAGTCGATGGTGGTCTGGACATTGTAGCCGTCCACCGCGTCGGCATAGCTGGAATAGGCGGAGGGCATCTCGGTCCCCGAGGCGTTCTTGGCGGTGATGATCTTGCCGTTCTGGCCGGACAGGGACAGGTTATACAGGGCCTCCAGCCCGTAGGCCCCCACCCCGGCCTTGTTGACAAAGCCGATGACCTGGGAGGCCATGGTGGAGTAGGGATAATACCGCTTGGAGTCCGCCGTCAGGTAGACGCAGTTGACCAGGTCGTTCTCGTCGATAAAGGCCCGCACCTGGTCGGCGATGTCGTCCTCCACCTTTTCCGCCAGAACCTCATAGGCGGAGTTGGTCTTTTGCAGCCGGGTCAGGATCTCCTCCCGCTCCAGGCCCAGGATCTGGGAGAGGTTGTCGGCGATGAGATCATACAGGCTCTGGACCTTGGTCTCCCGCTCGGCCTCGATGGCGGTCTCGGAGCGGGGGTTGCCGAACTCGTCCTCCTCATCCACCTCCACAGATTTCAGCACGTCCCGGGGGGAGAGGATGACGTTCTGCACCGAGCCGCTGATGGCCAGCACATCCCCATTGGCGTCGTAGATGGTGCCCCGGTTGGCCGTGGAGGAGATCTCCTTGGTCTGCTGGGTGATGGCCATATTCTCTAAGGTCTCATGCTGGACCACCTGCAGCTGCCACAGCTTGCCAAAGAGGATGACGAAGGTGAGCACCCCGAAGATGCCCCCCAGCACGACGATGCGCCGCATCCCCTTTCCGCTCAGCCGCTGCCAGGCAGAGACCTTGCCGTTTCGGTTCGGTGTCTTTTGTTGTTGTGCCATGGTACGCTTCCACCTGCTTTCTGTTCTCGTCGATGGGAATGAGGGCGCAAGAAATCCCTTTTCTCACGCCCTCACACTGTCTTTCCTATCTTATGGTTCTCTCTCTTAAAAATATTCCTTCACCGCAGTGACCAGGTCCTTGGCAAAGGTGGTCACCTGCTGGAGGAAATCCGATGCCTGATAATACTCCACCGCGTCGGGCTCTGCCAGCTCCAGGGTGTAGGTCTGCCAGCTCTGGGCCTTCATCATCTGGCCGCTGTTGATCAGCTGCTGCTCGATCTCCTTCAGGTCATACGCCAATTCGTACTGGGCTTTGAGCTGGGTCTCTTCGTCCTGTAACTGGCGCAGATCGCTGCGCAGGTCCACCACCTGGTCGTTGACCATCACCAGCTGTGCATAGCTGGCCAGGGTGAGCACCACCACCATGGCCACCGCCAGGATGGCCAGAATGGCCCCCGGCACGGTCCATTGGGCGCTGCGGGCCGCCAGGGAGGGTTTCTCCGCCGGGGCGGCCTCCTTTCTGCCCTTCAGCCGTTTTCTGTGGGGGAAGTGCTTTTTCTTCTTGACCGGCACTTCCACGTCGGTCATCTTCAGGGCGGCCGTGCCGTCGTAGGCCACGGCGCCCTGGGTCCCTTTTCCTGTCACGATCGGCTCCACCTCGTCTGGTTGGTTTCCTTCGTTCTTACACGTCCAGCTTTTCTGCCACCCGCAGCTTGGCGCTGCGGGCCCGGGGGTTCTCTGTCAGCTCCTGGGGGCTGGGCAGGATGGGCTTGCGGCCCACCAGGCGCACCTGGGGCCGTTTCCCGCACACGCACACCGGGAAGGAGGGCGGGCAGTCACAGCCCTTGGCCGCGGCGGCCAGCTCGCTTTTGACGATCCGGTCCTCCAGGGAGTGAAAGGAGATCACCGCCAGCCGTCCCCCCGTTCTCAGCCGGGGGATGGCACCCTGGAGCATCCGGGAGACCGCACTCAGCTCGTCGTTGACGGCGATGCGGATGCCCTGAAAGCTCCGTTTGGCCGGATGCTGCTTTTCCCGCAGGGCAGCGGCAGGCAGGGCACCCCGGATGATCTCCACCAGCTGACCGGTGGTCTCGATGGCCCTGTGCTGCCGGGCCTTGTCGATGGCGGCGGCGATGGGGCCGGCATAGCGCTCCTCCCCATACTGGGCCAGCACCCGGCGGATCTCCTGCCGGGGCCACTGGTTGACCACCGTCCAGGCCGTCAGGCTGTCCTGCTGGTCCATGCGCATGTCCAGGGGGGCGTCGGCCATGTAGGAAAAGCCCCGGGCCGGGTCGTCCAACTGGGGGGAAGAGACCCCCAGGTCAAAGAGCATCCCGTCCACCTGTCCGATCTCCGCCCCGTCCAGCAGGGCGGCCAGGTCGGCAAAGTTGCCGTGGAGGAAGGTGATCTGCCCGGCCCAGGGGGCCAGACGGACCCGGCCGGCCTCCAGGGCCTGCCAGTCCCGGTCGATGCAGACCAGCCGGCCGCCGGCGGTGAGTCGTTTCACGATCTCCTCCGAATGTCCCCCCCGTCCCAGGGTCCCGTCAACGTAGACCCCATCCGGGCGGATGGCCAGGCTCTGGATACATTCCTCCAAAAGCACCGGGCGGTGTGTATATGCTCCACTCATTGGCGTAAAAGCTCCTCAGGGGGCAGGGCCCCCGGTCAAGTTCCCGGGAAAAGGCGCGTACCCCTCCCCTGCCAAGCCGGCGCACCGGCATTGGTCTTTTTATTATAGAAGCCTTCCCTGTAAAAAGCAACTGTTTTTTGGTTCCCGCCGCGTTTTCTCCCTTTTGACCGGGAACCCTCTGCCCCTGCCCGCCGCCCCGCCCTCTCTCCGCCAAAACAGAACGGGAGCGCCCCCGGCGCTCCCCCTCTTCCGGGGGCAGTCCGCCTGAGGCGCTCCTGCTTTTTGCTGTTGTTTTCTCTTTACTCTGCCAGGCTCTGCACCGAGCCCTGGCGGCAGTCCATGGAGACCTTCATCCCGTCGTGGAGGGTCCGGGTGGCCCCGATGGCCCCCACGATGACCGCCTTGTTCAGGCTCAGGCCCACCACGGCGGCGTGGCTGCCCAGGCCGTTCTCCTCGGTGATGACCCCCGTGGCCTCCCGGATATAGGGGAGCATCTCATTGTTGGTGTGGGGGACCACCAGGATCATCCCCGGCCGGAATTTTAATTTCACATCCTCCAGGGTGCGGCAGACACACAGCACGCCTTTCACGTTCTCGTCCCCCACCCCGGCACCGCTGATGAGGCTGCTGCCCACCAGATGGACCTTGATCATGTTGGTGGTGCCGGCAATGCCCGCAGGGACCCCGGCGGTGACCACGGCGATCTCGCCGTCCTGGATGAGCCCCGCCTCCTTGGCCACGGCCACAGAGCCCTCGATCATCTCGTCGGTGCTCTGGACATAGGGCATGATCAGGGGCCGCACCCCCCAGGTCAGGGAGAGCTGGCGCTGGACGGGCTCGTCCATGACGCAGGCGATGATGGGGGTTTCCGGCCGGAAGCGGCTGATGAGGCGGGGGGTGGCCCCGCTCTTGGTGACGGTGATGATGGCCGAGGCGTTGGTGTCGGTGGCGGTGGTGCAGGCGGCGTGGGCGGTGGCCCCGCCGATGCCCAGGCGGATGTCGGGGGTCATGTTGCGCATGCGGCCGAAGTAGTTGATGTCGGCCTCGGTGCGGCAGGCGATGGCGGCCATGGTCTTCACCGCCTCCACCGGGTACTTGCCGGCAGCGGTCTCCCCGGAGAGCATGACGGCGGAGGTGCCGTCATAGACGGCGTTGGCCACGTCGGTGATCTCGGCACGGGTGGGCCGGGGGTTGTTGATCATGCTGTCCAGCATCTGGGTGGCGGTGATGACGTGCTTACCATAGCCCAGGGTATAGGCGATGATGTCCTTCTGGATGACGGGGATCTCGGTAAAGTCGATCTCCACCCCCATGTCCCCCCGGGCGATCATCACCCCGTCGGCCACGGCCAGGATCTCGTCGACGTTGTTGACCCCTTCCTGGTTCTCCAGCTTGGCGATGATGCGCATGCCCGAGTGGTGCTCATCCAGCAGGCGGCGGATCTCCATAACGTCCTGGGCCGTGCGGCAGAAGGAGGCGGCCACAAAGTCAAAACCCTCCTGGATGCCAAACAGCAGGTCGGCCCGGTCCTGGGCGCTCATGTAAGGCATGGACAGGTGGATGCCGGGGACGTTGACCCCCTTGCGGTCCTTGACGGGGCCGCCGTTTTCCACCAGGCACGTCACGTCGGTCTCGGTGCGCCGGAGGACCTTCATGCTGATCAGGCCGTCGTCCAGCATGATCTGGCAGCCCGGATACACGTCCTGGGCCAGGTTTTTATAGGTGACGGAACAGATCTCCTGGGTGCCGGTGACCTCCCGGGCGGTGAGGGTGAACTCCTGCCCGGCCTCCAGGGTCACGCCCCTCTTTTCAAAGGTTTTCAGGCGGATCTCAGGGCCCTTGGTATCCAGCAGGGCGGCCACGGGGATGTTGAGCTTTTTGCGCAGGGATTTGAGCATCTCCAGGCGCTTTTTGTGGTCCTCGTGGGTC
>DXEA01000018.1 GCA_019115225.1 Candidatus Evtepia faecigallinarum | reverse complement strand
AAATCAGCCGCCGCACCTCCTGAGGGTACTTGAAATAGGTGCTCAGATTTGCCCAGTTGTCCCGCCAGGACTGGGAGATTTTCGGATATTTCCTGTCCCAGTGCTCCCCGAAGGTATCCAGGGCATCCAGTGCCGCCTGCTCATCTACGGCAGCATAAACTGCTTTCAGATCGGCCATGAGCGCCTTTAAGTCCTTGTAGGACACATATTTACTGGAATTGCGCAGCTGATGGATGATGCAGTTCTGAATTTCGGTTTGAGGAAAGGTGGCATGGATAGCCGCATCAAATCCGGCAAGGTTATCCGTGCAGGCGATGAAAATATCCTCCACACCACGGTTCCGCAGGCCGTTGAGCACGGTCGCCCAGAACTTGGCGCTCTCATTTTCGCCTACCCACATGCCCAGTACATCTTTCCGGCCATCCAGATCAATGCCTATGGCAATATACACCGCTTTATTTACGATCTGCCCCTCGCTGCGGACATGGTAGTGGATGGCGTCTAGAAATACCACCGCATAGATGGCCTCCAGCGGCCGCTGCTGCCACTCTTTGGCTATAGGCAGGATCTTGTCCGTGATCCGGCTGACCGTACTGTCTGAGACTGAAATACCGTAGATATCCTGAATATGGGTCTCAATATCTCCGGTGGTCATCCCCTTGGCATACATAGACAATATCTTTTCCTCGATGTCCTGACTGATGCTGGTCTGGTTCTTTTTCAGCACCTGCGGCTCAAACTCGCCTTTCCGGTCCCGGGGCACGGATACTTCCACATCGCCAAAGCTCGTCCGTAGCGTCTTACTGCTATGTCCATTTCGGCTGTTATCCGTGTCCTTGTTTTTGTAGTCATACTTGCTGTATCCCAGTTCGTCATCCAGTTCCGCCTCCAGGCCGTTCTCCATGAATTCGGCTATGGTCTCTTTGAACAGGTTTTGAATGTCATCCATGCTGCCGATATTCGCCATCTGCAGCAGTTCGCGGATTTTCTCCCGCCGGGCCTTTTCTTCCGGCGTGCGATTCTTTCTGGTCATAGTAAAACCTCCTGTGTGATGCTTCTATTTTACACCACTCAGGAGGTTTACACATGATTTGAAGAAGCCTCTCGGAAGTCTCAATCAAGATGATTTTCTCTTCACCAGTCTGGACACCTTTTCCTGCGGGATCCAAGAAGTAAAATCCTGTCATGGTTCGAGAATCTTCATAGTAGATCCCCTTTTTATCTCCGAGATAAAGATCGTCCATGACCGTATAATCTTCCCCCCAAAGAGCGGCGATTTCATTTACCGTCATCCCCAAATAATCTACCATGTATTCCGGTTTTTGAGGGCCTGCCAATTCCTCTAACTTGGCAGAAATCTCTTCCACGCGGGCCTTTAGACCGTCATCTCCGGTTGCATCAATCCCTTGTTGTAGTACCTCCAGGGCTTTTTCAAGGTTTTCCATCGCAACATACACATCAGCCAGGGCGGAATAGGCTTCCGGTTTGTTTGCATCCAAGGCGATTGCGTCTTCAAAGGAGGCGATGGCCTGGTCGTAGTTTCCCTCCTCTGTGTATTGGATGCCGGCATCGTAGAGAGTCTGCCAAGTGGGCTCCTGCTCGCAGCTGCCCACCAGAAGCATAGTGCACAGCAGGAGCATCATTACAGAAAGCTTCGATTTTCTCAATTCCTCCATAAACCTTCCTCCTCATCTGAATTAGAAGACAGAACAGGAAAAAATTTACGCATGTGCATTCCCGCGCGTCCCCTAAGATCTGTCAAAATTATAAAAAGACAGCCCCCAGGCGACAAGATGCGCGGAAAAACTCATGCGTAAAATGCAAAAAACGCTGTTCTATTTTGCCTCTGCCCCGTTACGACGGCAGCAGAAGCAGCACACTGACCTCGAACATCCCTTCCTTCGTCTCGGTCAAAAACTCTCCGTGGTATTTCCGGCAGATTTCCCGGACGATCTCCAGGCCCAGACCGTGCTCCTTGGCGTTCCGCTTGGTGGTCCGGCTCAGGTCGGGGTGGACCCCGGCGGCAATGGAGTTGCGGATCTTCAGCACCAGCGTGCCTGCGTGCTCCCGCAGAAACACGGAGATCTGCCGCTCCTCTGCCCCCGCGGCCGCCTCCAGGGCGTTGTCCAGCAGGTTGGAGAGCAGGCTCATGAAATCCAGGTCATTGAGCCCCAGGGTTTCCGAAACCTCCGCCTGGGCCGTGAAGGGGATGCCATGGGCGGCGGCTTCCGCCGACTTGCTGAAGAGGACCATGTCGGCGATCTGGTTTTCACAAAAGTGGGTGGCCTTGCTGGCCTGAAACCGCTGGGTCAGCTCGTCCAGATAGGCCTTTGCTCTGGCGTCGTCCTTGCCCAGCAGCAGGCCCACTGTCATGATGTGGTTGGCCATGTCGTGCCGGAGCCCGCGCATGGCCCGTTCCTGTTCCAGCAGGGCGGTATAGTGCCGTTTTTGCAGCTTCTGCTGGTCCTCCAGCCGCTTTTTCTTGATCAGGTCATCCACCAGCCGCAGAAAGATGATGTCGGCGGCGATGGAAAAGCCCAGGCAGACAAAGAGCAGGGCGCCATCGGCGGCAAAGGAGGCGCGGTCCCGCAGGTACAGGGCATACAGCAGCCCGCCCAGGGAGACCACCTGGGACAGGGGGAGGACCAGGAACCGGGTCAGGTCGATGATGGTGCCCGCCTGGGGCTTGCGCCAGCACAGCAGGATGGGGATGCCGAAGCAGACGGTATAAGAGAGGAAGTACAGGGGGATGATGGCGGTGCTCACGTTGGGGTCACCGACCTGCAGCAGCGCCGAGGAGCCGAAGAACAGGGTGGTCAGCGCCGCGATCATGCCCTCGGAGAGGATGAGGAGCAGGAGAAAGAGGGAGCTGGCCAGAAACCGGTGGGCAAGCCTTGTGCGGTACAGGAGCCCGGGAAACAGGGACAGGGTCAAAAAGTTCAAAAAGAGCTTGAGAAAGTAATGGTCATACAGCAGCAGGGAGAGGAGAAGGGAGGCCCCGCAGCCGGCAAAGGTCCCAGCAAAGATCACGGCCCTTCTCAGGTGGGGCTTAGGGGCGAGCAGACTGTAAAAGAGAAGGGTATTGAGGAAAATGATATAGACATTCAGAAAGATGCGCAGGGGATAGAGCAGGGATGCAGAATCCAAAAAAACACCTCCAGAGACCGTCTTCTCAAAAAGAGTAGCATATCGGGGCACAATGCGCAAGCGCCGGCACAGTTCCCCGTCTTGTTTTTTGGGCCGATATTCGCTATACTATTCCCACAGAGTGACAGCGGGATGTCAGGGGGAAAGGAGGGGATGCAGGGTGCTGCGTATCGTGATATGCGACGACAATGCTGAAATCACCGGCTGCCTGCAAGGGTGGCTCCACGAACGGTTTTCCCGGGAGAGCGTGGAGATATCCACGTTTACCTCGGCCAAAGACCTGGAGGACGCCGTGGGGCAGGGCCTCCGGGCGGACATCGCCATTTTGGATATTCTGCTGGGCAAGGACAATGGCATCCTTCTGGCCAAGCAGCTCTTCCCCAGCGCCGCACAGACCCAGGTGATCTTCATCACGGGGTATGTGGAGTACTGCTCCGCCGTCTACGAGACGGAGCACATCTATTTCCTCCTCAAGCCCCTCCAGGAGCAGGCCTTTCAGCAGGCGATGGAGAAGGCCCTGGAAGCCTGGCGGGAGGTCGGGAAAAAAGACCTGCTCGTGCAGACCAAAAAGGCCATCCAGCGCATCCCCGTCTCCTCCATCCGCTACCTGGAGAGCGTGGGGCGAAAGGTCAGGGTCCACTGCCAGGACGAGGTCGTTGAGTGCTATGCCATGCTGTCCACCCTGGCCGACCGCCTGCCCGGCAGCTTCCTCTCCTGTCACAAGAGTTTCCTGGTCAACCTGGACTATGTCAAACGGATGGAGAGCAACCAGTTTGTCCTGATGGGCAACGAGGAGATCCCCATCAGCCAGGCCAGGAAGGCAGAGGCAAAGCGGCGTTTCCTGGACTATGTCAGCCGGCGCTTTTGATCCTGCACAGGAAACTTTCGCAAAGAAGGGATACCCGGACGGGGCCGCGTCCTTCGGCCCCGTCCCTTTTTGTGGGGACAGGGATAATCTTTACCGGGGCCGGGACAGCCTACGGCACAGGACAAAACAGCGGCCTGCCGCAAATGCGGCAGGCCGCTGCTGTCTGCAACACAGGCTGTCCGTTCAGGCAGCGTCGGAGGGTTCCGCAGTGCCGCTGCCCTGGGCCAGGGTGCCGCAGAGCATGGAGACGCCGATGACGATCAGCCAGATGGCCAGGAAGTAGATCTCTGCCAGGCCCATCATGAAGGGACGCAGGATCATGAAGAAGCCCACCAGAAGGGAGAGGATGCCGGAGAAGATGGCCAGCCCCTTGGACCCGCCGGCGGCGGCGATGAGGGGGAGGGAGGTCAGGGCCGACACCCCGTTGGAGATGGAGTGGAAGGCCAGCAGGAACATGATCACGCCCAGGTTGGAGAAGAACTTGATCTGCCCGTACACCGGCAGCATGATGAAGAAGAGGATGACGGCCATGATGCCGCTGGCCAGGAGCCAGCCGCTGCGCATCCCGGCGGGGGTTTTCACATACGTGAGGATGAGGGAGATGCCATAGATGCCGACACCGGCGGTAAAGAGCCAGGTAGTGATCACCAGAGAGCCGATGGGGAAAAAGAAGATCACCACACCCAGGATCATCAGGCAGACAGAGGCGATGATCCCGCCGAGTTTCGAGGGCTTGCTGGAATTTTCGTTCAACTGAAACACTCCTTTGAAATGAAACTTCGGGCCTGTGGTGCCTGCTGGCGAAAGGGGTGGGTGGACCGAAAAGACCCGATACGCGCACTACTATAACAGAATTTGGAGGAAAAAGCAACGATGGTTCCTGCCGCCGGGGATTGGTTTTTTTGTCACACATCGCGTCCGGGGAATGTCCGCCCCGGTGTGCGCCGCGCGGGGGCCTGGCAGGCGGGGGCCCCGAAAAAACGCCCCCGGGACCGCAGGCAGGTGCGGCCCCAGGGGCGGTGGGATTTTGGCTCATTGGCTGCTGTTCTGTTCTTCTAAGCCGAACAGCCGTTCATACTGCACGCACTGGTAGTCGTCCAGCAGGGGGGTCAGGGCGGTGGTCTCCAGATGGCTGTAGGCGTTGCCCTCCGGGTCGCCGTAGCCCACGAAGGTGGCCACGGGCATCTGCTCCCGCAGCTGGGCCAGGAAGTTCATAAAGCTGTCCCCCTCCAGCCCTGCGGCCGTGAGCACGTCCAGGGCCAGATAGTTCAGGCTGGTGTCCTCCCCGGAGATCTCTTCCGGCAGGTCGTAGTTGGCCCACATCACATAGGGCACCCGGTACCGGCCCATGTACTGCTCCATGGTCATCTGGTCCTGGGTCACCCCATAGGCCACGTCCAGGAATTCCTGCTCCACCGAGGGCTGGTGGTCGCCGTACATGAGGATGACGGTGGGCTCCTCCTGCTGGGAGAAATAGTCCACCAGCTTCAGGAAGGCCTGGTCGGTCTCCCGCACCAGGGAGAGGTACTGCTCGGCCTTGGGGAACTGGCCGGGCTGGTCGGCCAGGTGGACGGTGGAGGTATAGTTCTCATTGGTATAGCCGCCGTGGCTCTGGATGGTCACGTTGAAGAGGAAGAGGGGCTGGCCCTCCTCCTTGTGCTCAAACTCCCAGATGACCTGGTCAAAGTCCGAGCTGTCGCTGACGTAGCCGTGGAGGAATTCCTGGGGCACGTCCATGTCCTCTCCGCACAGGTATTCCTCAAAGCCCAGCAGGGGATAGGCGGTGTTGCGCTGCCAGGAGTCCCACTCGCCGGGGTGGAAGGCCAGGGTCTCATACCCCGCCTGGCGCAGCAGCCAGGCCAGGGAGGGGGTGGGCTCCTTGATGTACTGCTGATAGGGGATGCTGCCGGCGGGCAGGAAGGCCATGGAGCAGCCGGTGAGGAACTCAAACTCACTGGCGCTGGTGCCCGCCCCGAAGATGGAGGTGTAGGCATGGCCCCAGATGGCGTTGTCCAGGTTGGGGATGTCGTCCAGCACCGGCTGGGTGAGGGTCAGGTTGCCAAACTCCTCAAAGTCGGCCCAGGACTCGTTCATGATGACCACAATGTTGGGCAGCTGGCCCTCGTGGTCGGCGTTGGGGTTTTCCTCGGCGGCCCCGGCCTGGGGCAGCAGGTTGGCCAGATGCTGGGCGTTGAGCCCATCGGGCTTTTCCACCTTCAAAAAGGCGGCGTTGCGCACAAAGCTGCCCAGCACGCCGCTGGAGCGGTAGCCCGCCGTCTGGTCCCAGGTGTTGGCCCCCACGTCAAAGCGCTCCAGCACGGTGGGCTGGACCACCAGCAGCAGGCAGCCCACACAGGCTGCCAGACAGCCCACCCGCCACCGGCGGTTGGGAATGCGTCCGGTGCCGGCCCGCATCACCAGGAGGGCCCCCAGGGCGGCCAGGATCACCAGGGCGATCACCATGGTCGCGGTGGGGGTGAAGGAGTAGGAGTCGGAAACCGCTGCCGCCGTACTCAGGGACGTCAGGTCCCAGGGCAGGATGGGGGTGCCCCGGTACAGGGCCACAAAGTAATTCAGCGCCCCCCAGATCCCG
>DXEA01000017.1 GCA_019115225.1 Candidatus Evtepia faecigallinarum | reverse complement strand
AACAGGGAGTCGCTGAGCATGGCGTTGCCGTCCTTGATCCGCAGCAGGGGGCCATACTCCGTACTATAAAAGGAATAGCTCAGCCCGAAGTAGCGGCAGATGGCATAGGCCGGGACATAGTACAGGCCGTTCTGGCGCACCACCTTGCCGGGCACGGGGGTCTCTCCCCCCAAGGCGGTGGCGGTGCCGTTGATGAGGTCAAAGGTCATGGTCTTGCCGGACAGGTTGTAGAACACCAGCGTGTCGTTGTTGTTGGTCAGGCCATAGTAGATGCCAAAGTTCACCCCTGTCACCGCGCTGCTGAAGGCGTTGGCAGGCACATAGATCCAGCCGCTGTGCTGGATGGGGGTGGTCTGGACAGACTGCGGGGCCAGGGTGTCGTTGAGGGACAGGAAAAAGAGGTCCTCCGCCGCAGAGGACGGCACCACCAGCAGGCCCAGGAGCAGGGCCAGGGCACAGAGCAGGGAGGCGGCGGATTTGGCGAGTTTTTTCATGCTTCCCCCTCCTTTCGGGACAAAGCCTGGGGAAGGCAGCTCCCCCGGTGGGCATAACATACCATATTATTATGGTATTATAGCATCCTTTTCCTGTTTTTTCAACGGCCCCCGGCGGACTTTTTCCCCTCTCTTCCGCCGCCTGCCGGCGGCCTTTTGGGGGGCCGGCCACAGGTCCCCCAGTTTTTTTGCGGATCAATGCAGAATTCCTATATATGAGTTGTCACTATCCAACAAAGTTTGACATAATAAAACCAGAAGAAGAATTTTATAAAAAAGCGAGAAGATGGATGTTATGGCAAAACCCGCCAGTCGCTATATTTGTGAGCTCCTGCAGGCCTATCAAGAGGCCACAAATAGGACTTGCAGCGAAATGGCCCTTGACTTTGACATTACCCTATCCAACCTTTACCTCTACCGTACTGAGAAAGGAAATCCCAGGGCCAGCACCATTGACAAAATCGTAAACGGTGTGGAAACCCTTTGCCCCGAAGCCTTTCAGAAAACCAGCAGATGGTAAAAAGGAGGCGAGCTGTCCATGGTGCGTCAGCCCGAGATCTACAATTTATTGTACCGCCTGGGCCTTACGGCCAATTACACCGGCTTCTTTTACCTCTCCTGCGCGGTGGAGCTGTGCCTGGAGCGGCCGGACCGGCTGCTGCTGGTGACCAAATGGCTCTATCCCGAGGTGGCCCGGCGGTACCGGACCAACTGGAAGTCGGTGGAGCGGAACATCCGCACCGTGGGCGGCCTCATCTGGTGCCGGAACAAGGTCCTGCTGGAGGGACTGGCCGGCTGTCCCCTCTTCCAGCGGCCCCGAAACACCCAGCTGCTGGCCATCCTGACCTACACCCTCTCTGCCCAGCCGCCTGACGCCCTGGCTGCCGCCGCCCTGGCCGCTCCCCCCATCTCCTGCTCCTGAGGAAGCGCCCCTTGCCCCGCTGCATACGACAACTGCCTGCCCGGGCAGCACCGTGGTGCTGCCCGGGCAGGCAGTGTAATCTTCTTGTCATGGTCTCCGGCGGAGGGCCTTTATGCGATGCCGGTATTCCAGCCGGTATCCACATACTGCTGGAGCTGGGCAATGGTCCTGGACGAGTCCGGGTAGAATGCCAGGGGGCCTGCCGGCTCATCCGTGGCCGTGATGCCGTCGCCGCTGCGCTTGGTCATGGAGAGCCTCCCATTGTCCCCCACGGAGACCTCGTAACGGGCCTGGCTGACCTGGCCGGGCAGGTCGTTCCACCGGATGGACAGCGTCATCGTGGCCCCGGACATCCGATACGTCCCCTGAAACAGCGAGACCACGCCGGAATTCGGGATGAAGAACATGCCAAGGCAGGTGCCGTCGGACAGGAAGGCCACCGACGTGCGGTAGTTCTCTTTGTGGCCGTTGATCGTGGACGTGTAATCATGGGACCACACCTTGGTGCGGTCCAGTTTGGAAAAACCCCCGTCGGGGGCCTGATAGTCCTCGGTGGTCAGGCCGACGGTATAGGTGCCCTGGTCCCACTGGACATCCAGACCCAGGGCGGAGGAGATCCCCCGGATGGGCAGGTAGGTGGTGCCGTTCATCAGGAAGGGCTCCACGGGATTGCCCTGGGCGTCCTTGGGGGTGATGGTCTTGCCGTTGAGGGTGACCTTGATGTCCCGGTAATAGATCTGCACCGCCTTGTCATACACGGAAGCCAGGGCGGGGACTGCCAGGACGACCACCAGGAGGGAAACCAGAACTCCGGCCAAAAAACCTTTCGTGCGCTCTTTCATCGTCAAAACCTCCTTTTCAAAAAAGGAATTTGGAAAAAAAGCGGGGCAGCGTTACAGTGCCTTTTTCAGCTTGTCTACGTCTCGGTTGAGCTTTTTCACCATCGCCTCCAGGGCGGAGATGCGGGTGTCCATCACGTCCATGTCATCCAGCCGCTCCAGCTTTTGCAGGATGATCTCTTGATTTTCTGCCAGGAGGTTGAATTTTGTCTGGACCTCCGTGTCCAGGAGCAGGCGCACATCGGACAGGATCTCTTTTCTTTGCTGGGCAAACTTCTGGTCCATTTTCTGGTCCAGGGATTCCTCGATCTCTCTCTTCTGCTGGGCCAGCTTCTGGTCCATGGATTCCTCAATCTCTCTCTTCTGCTGGGCCAGCTTCTGGTCCATCTTCTGGTCCAGGGATTCCTCGATCTCTCTCTTCTGCTGGGTCAGCTTCTGGTCCATTTTCTGGTCCAGGGATTCCTCGATCTCTCTCTTCTGCTGGGTCAGCTTCTGGTCCATTTTCTGGTCCAGCCGCTCCTCCATGTTCTGGAACATCTGCGCAAGCAGCTGCAGGTCTCTTTCGTCTAACATACGGTACCCTCCCTCCAGAAATCTCTCTGATAGTAAAATTAAACCACAGCCCCTGACGGCTGTCAAGAAAAAGAGACTCCCGCAGAAAAATGGCGCTGTCTGGTGTCAAAACAGCGCAAAGAAAGCGCGGGCTTTGACGGGACCGCTGCAGGGGGAAAACCGGCAGGTGCTTTCCCGTTGGCCGCCGGTATGGGAGGAAAAAAAGAACGACATGACCTTTGTCATGTCGTTCTTTTTGGCACGCCAGAAGGGACTCGAACCCCCAACCCTCAGAACCGGAATCTGATGCGCTATCCATTACGCTACTGGCGCATGTGCCATTGCTAAGTTGCCAGGATATTATAGCAAGGACAGGCGGAAATGTAAAGGGGAAAAATGACGAATTTCACAGGGATTTTCCCCCCAGAAATTCCCGAAAAAAGACAGACAGAGCCTTTGCGCCCGGCCAGATTCCATGGTAGAATACATTTATCCTTATTGGACGCATGGTCGTCCCCTGAAAAACCGAAAGGAGAATCCATCGTGAGCTTTTCGTTCCACGTTCCCACCAACCTGGTCTTCGGCCAGGGTGCGGTGAAAAAGCTGCACAAGCAGCGTCTGCCGGGCAAGAAGGCCCTCATCGTCATCTCCAGCGGCAAGTCCACCCGGGCCAACGGCTACCTGGACATCGTCCAGGACGAGCTGACCCAGGCCGGGGTAGAATCCGTCGTCTTTGACAAGATCCTGGCAAACCCCGTCCTGGACAACGTCATGGACGGCGCTGCCTGCGCCCGGGAAAACGGCTGTGACTTCGTCCTGGGCCTGGGCGGCGGCAGCAGCATCGACGCGGCCAAGGCCATCGCCATGATGGCCCCCAACGAGGGCAACTATTGGGACTACATCTACGGCGGCACCGGCGGCGGCCAGAAGATGAAGAACAAGCCCCTGCCCATTGTGGCCATCCCCACCACCGCCGGCACCGGCACCGAGCTGGACCCCTGGACCATCGTCACCAACGAGGCCACCAGCGAGAAGATGAGCGGCGGCAACAAGAACACCTTCCCCGTCCTGGCCATCGTGGACCCGGAATTCATGCTCTCCGTGCCCCCCAAGTTCACTGCCTACCAGGGCTTTGACGCCCTCTTCCACTCCACCGAGTCCTATATCAACAACACCACCAACCTCATGCGGGACATGCTGGCCCTGCGGGCCATCGAGGCCGTGGCCCGCAACCTGGCCACCGCCTGCGCCGATGGCCAGAACATCCAGGCCCGGGAGCAGGTGGCTTTTGGCAGCAGCATGTCGGGCATGGTGATGAGTGTGGATAACCTGTGCTCTGAGCACTCCCTGGAGCACCCCCTGTCCGCCTATCACCATGAGATCGCCCACGGGGCGGGCCTCATCATGATCAGCCGGGCCTACTACACCCACTTCGTGAAGAACTGTCCCGACCTCCACGACCGCTTCATCGACATGGCCAAGGCCATGGGCAAGGAGGACGCCAAGGAGCCCATGGACTTCGTCACCGCCCTGGTGGACCTGCAGAAGGCCTGCGGCGTGGACGAGCTGAAAATGTCCGACTACGGCATCACCCCCGAGGAGTTCCCCAAGTTCGTGGCCAACGCCCGCAGCACCATGGGCATCCTCTTCAAGATGGACCGGCTGAAGCTGTCCGACGAGGACCTCATCCAGATCTACACCGACTCCTACCGGTAAGACGACTGACAGCCCGCCGCCACGGCGGGCTGTCTTGTCTGCCGCAGGGCCCGCACAGAGGGGAGGGAGCAGGAGATGTGGGAGAGGACAACACCAAAAACCCTGACCTGGGGCCGGGGCGCACCCCCTCTGACCTGGTTCACCGGGGGCTTTGTGCTGGCCGCCCTGCTGGGGGTCTATCTGTCCTGGACGGCCTGGGTGCTGCCGGCGGGGCTGGGGTGTCTGGCCGGGGCCCTGGTGTGCCGGCTGATGAAAAAATGGCCGCCCCTGGGGCGCATCCTGCTGGGCGGCGGCGTGGCCCTGCTGTGGCTGACGGTCTATGGCGCCCTCTTTCTCAGCCCCGCCCAGGACCTGGCCGACCGCACCGTCCGCCTGGAGGCGGTGGTCACCCAATGGCCCCAGGAGACCGACTACGGGGTCCAGATCCCCGTGGACGCCGGGGAGGAAGGGGGACGGAAGGTCTCTGCCATCTTCTATGGGACCGATGAGCTGGCCGACCTGCGTCCCGGCGACACCATCGCCTGTGTGGCCCACTGCACCCCGGCCGACACCATCCAGGGGCAGGAGAGTTTGTATTATGCCGGCCGGGGCATCCTCCTGCAAATCAAGGGCTATGGGGAGATCACCGTAACCCGGTGTGAGGGGGTGTCCCTGCGCTATGCCCCGGTCTATCTGGCCCAGGAGATCCGGGAACTCATTGACCGGCTCTATCCACCTGACCAGGCGGCCTTTCTCCACGCCCTGCTCACCGGGGACAAGAGTGGGCTGGAGGACGCGGACCAGAACAACTTTAACCGGGTGGGGATCGGCCATGTGGTGGTGATCTCCGGCCTGCACGTGACCTTCCTGGTGGGCTTTCTCACCCTCTTTCTGGACCCGAAGCGAAAGTTCTCCCTGGGCATTCTCTTTGCGGTCCTGTTGGCCTTCTGCCTGATGACCGGCAGCGCCCCCGGCACGGTGCGGGCCACCGTGCTGTGCGTGCTGGCCCTGCTGGCCCCCAAGCTGGGGCGGGAGTACCATCCGCTGACCGGATTGTGCGCCGCCCTGCTCCTGCTGCTCTTCCTCAATCCCTATGCAGCGGCCAATGCGGGCCTGCAGTTTTCTTTCCTCTCCACCCTGGGCATCCTCCTCTTCGGGCAGCGGTGGAACGCGGCCTGGGTGGCCAGGTTCCCCAAGCAATACCGGCCCATCGTCCGTCCGGTGCTGGCCGTCGTGGCCATCAGCCTGAGCGCCATGATTTTTACAGTACCCCTGTCGGGCGCCTACTTTGGCCGCTTTTCCCTGATCGCCCCGCTGGCCAACCTGCTGACCAGCTGGTCTGTGACCGCCGCCTTTGTGGGCGGCGCCCTGTCCGTGGCAGCCGGGGCCCTGTGGCTCCCCTTGGGGCAGGCGCTGGCGGCCCTGGTGGGGCTGCCCATCCGCTTTTTCCTGTGGTATGCCCAAAAGGCCAGCCGGATCGGCCTGGCGGCGGTGGACCTGGACCAGGGCTACTATGCCCTGTGGGCCCTGTTCGTCTATGCCGTGGTCCTCCTGTATCTGCTGGTCCCCGGCAGAGGGAAACGGCCCATCCTGCCCGTGTGTGCCTGTGTGGTCACCCTGTGCCTGTCGGCCCTGCTCACCGCCAAGACGGTCCAGCGCCAGGACCTGGCCCTGACCATCTTGGACGTGGGCCAGGGCCAGAGCGTGGTGGTGACCTCCGGCGCCTGCCGGGCCCTCATCGACTGCGGGGGCACCCTGGACCCCGGGGACACGGCGGCCACCTATCTGCAATCCACCGGGGGGAGCTATCTGGACCTGCTCATCCTCACCCACTTCCATGAGGACCACGCCGGCAGCGTGCCGGAGCTCATGGACCGGGTGACCGTGGGGGCCATCGCCATGCCCGATGTGGACCGAGACAGTCCCCTGCGGCAGGCCATCGAGGCCAAGGCGGCCCAGCAGGAGATCCCCCTTTCCTACATCACCCAGACCAGCCAGGTGACCCTGGGCCGGGCCCGGCTCACCCTGTATGAACCCCTGGAGGAGGCGGGCTCCTCCAACGAGCTGTGCCTGTCGGTCCTCTGCGCCCTGGATGACTGGCAGGCCCTGGTCACCGGGGACATGCCCCAGGAGGGGGAGGCCCGGCTGGCCGCCCGGAAGGACCTGCCCGACGGGGAACTGCTGGTGGCCGGCCACCACGGCTCCAAATACTCCACCGGCGAGGCTTTGCTGACCAGCTTCCAGCCGGAGACGGCGGTGATCTCCGTGGGCCACAATTCCTACGGGCACCCCACCCCCGAGACCCTGGCCCGCCTGACCCAGGCCGGGGCCCAAGTCTACCGCACCGACCGCCACGGCACCGTGACGGTGTACGCCCAGAACAGGGAGGGACCATAAATGGCAAAACAACGGCAGACCGGCAAGGACGCCGCCCAGGCGGCCTACCGCCAGCTGAAAAAAGACCTGTCCCAGGGAACCCTGGGGAACCTGTACCTCTTCCATGGGGAGGAGGCCTATCTCCGGGACTACTACCTGGACCAGATGCGCGCCAAGCTCCTGCCCCAGGGGATGGAGGAGTTCAACTACCACCGGCTCCAGGGCAAGGGCCTCACCGTCCAGCGCCTGTCCCAGGTGGTGGATGCCCTGCCCATGATGAGCCAGCGGACGCTGGTGGCGGTGTGGGATTACGACCTGTTCAAGGCCTCCGAGGCCGAGCGCCGGGCCATGGTCCAGCTTTTGACCGATTTGCCCGACTACTGCTGCCTGGTCTTCATCTATGATATCCTGGCCTATAAGAGCGACGCCCGGATGAAAAAGCTCTCCGGGATCATCAAAGAGCGGTGCCAGGTGGTCCAGTTCGCCCGCCAGGAGCAGAGCGACCTGGTGGCCTGGATCGGCCGGCGCTTCCGGGCCCTGGGCCATGAGATCGACACGGCGGACGCCCAGTACCTCATCTTCCTGTGCGGGGACCTGATGAACGGCCTCATCGGCGAGATCGGCAAGATCGGCGCTTTTGCCAAAAACCGCCGGGTCACCCGCCGGGACATCGACGCCGTGGCCATCCCCATCATCGACGCCGTGGTCTTCCAGATGACCGACGCCCTCACCCGGCACCAGATGGACAAGGCCATGTCGGTGCTGGCCGACCTATTGCGGCTCCAGCAGGCTCCCATCATGATCCTGGCGGTGCTGGGCAAGCACTTCCGCCAGCTCTACTCGGCCCGGGTGGCCTTAGAGAGCGGCAAAAACAGCCGGTGGGTGATGGAGCTGTGGGGGATGCGCTCCCCCTACACGGCGGACAAGCTCATGGAGGGCGCCCGCCGCCACGGGCTGGACTGGTGCCGCACCGCCATGCGCCGGTGCGCCGAGACCGACCTGGCCATGAAATCCGTGGCCGGGACCGACGCCAAGGACCTGCTGGTCTCCCTGGTGCTGGAGCTGTCGGCGGGAGGGACGTCATGCTGAAGATCAAAGAGGCCATCGTGGTAGAGGGCCGGTATGACAAGAACACCCTGTCCCAGCTGGTGGACGGGGTGATCCTGGAGACCGGGGGCTTTGGCATCTACAAGGACCGGGCCGCCCTGGCCCTGCTGCGCCGGCTGGCGGAGAAGCAGGGGCTCATCGTCCTGACCGACAGCGACGGGGCGGGGTTTCAGATCCGCAGCTATCTCAAAAGCGCCCTGCCCCCGGACCAGGTCAAGCACGCCTACATCCCCGACCGCCCCGGCAAGGAGCGCCGCAAGCGCCAGCCGGGCAAGGAGGGCAAGCTGGGGGTGGAGGGCATGAGCCAGCAGGTGCTGGAGCAGGTCCTGCGCCAGGCGGGGGCCACCATCCTGGGAGAAACCCCCCGGCAGACCAGGCAGGCCAGCCTGACCAAGGCCGACCTGTACGCCTGCGGTCTGGCCGGCGGGGCAGGCAGCCGGGAAAAGCGCCAGCGGCTGCTGGAAAAGCTGGACCTGCCTACCCATCTCACCCCCAATGCCATGCTGCCCGTCCTGTCTGCCCTGTATGACCGGCAGACCCTGCTGGACGAGATGGAAAAGCTGTGACGCAGGTCACATAGATTCACAAAAAAACAACAAAATATATGGGAGAACGGGGTTTACAACGCACCAGATATGGTGTAAAATGAATGCGCTTCAGGGGACAGGCCGCCGGCCTGTTCCAAGGAAAGTTTTATCTCACGTTCTTGATTTTCAGAGCGTCAAATGGAGGAATATAGTTATGAGCAAGTATGTTTGCGGCGTTTGCGGTTATGTCCACGAAGGCGATCAGCCCCCCAAGGAATGTCCCCAGTGCAAGGCTCCTGCCAGCAAGTTCGTGGAGCAGGGCCCCGAGATGACCTGGGCTGCTGAGCACATTGTGGGCGTGGCCCAGGGTGCTCCCGAGGACATCATGGCCGACCTGCGCGCCAACTTCAACGGCGAGTGCACCGAGGTGGGTATGTACCTGGCCATGGCCCGTGTGGCCCATCGCGAGGGCTATCCCGAGATCGGCCTGTATTGGGAAAAGGCCGCCTGGGAAGAGGCTGAGCACGCCGCCAAGTTTGCAGAGCTGCTGGGCGAGGTGGTCACCGACTCCACCAAGAAGAACCTGGAGATGCGCGTGGAGGCCGAGAACGGCGCCACCGCCGGCAAGTTCGACCTGACCAAGCGCGCCAAGGCCCTGGACCTGGACGCCATCCACGACACCGTGCACGAGATGGCCCGCGACGAGGCCCGCCACGGCAAGGCCTTCGCCGGCCTGCTGAAGCGTTACTTCGGCAAGTAATCGGAATCAGTTTCGGAGTATTTTGAGAGGGGATCGGGAAACCGGTCCCCTCTCCTTTTCGTCTGCGGTGCCGGCACAGGAGAGTGCCGGATGACCACGGAATACAAAAAATGAGAGAGGGCGGCACACCACCGGTACCGTCCTCTCTGTTTTTTTAGAATTATCTGATGCGATACGTTCCTCCCAAGCTGGGGAAGCTGACCGTTGCGGGTGCCGATGTATCATCCCGCACCTGTTCTGGCAATTCGATGTATCCGTGTGCAATATATGTCTTATCCTCCAACACCCGATAGGTACTATCCCAATAACCCATAGGGTATCCAAGGCCAAGGTTGCTTTTTATCAGCTCCCATTCCGAGCTGTCGTAGCCGTGGCTGAAAAGATACCATTCCTCATCCGACGCCGGCCTTCTGAATGACAGGTACCCTTCATCAAAGATATAGTCAGTATCATACGTGACACACGGGGCACCGAAGTCATTGAACGTATCCTCACATTCCTCCTTCCCCGTGAACCGATATTCCAATGCAAAGCACAAAAAGACGTCTCCCTCTGGAGGCACCAGCGCGTAGTCCGGGTTCGCTGCGCGTTCCTCCTCCGACATAGGGGTACAAAAATCCTCGCTGGTCTTATTGAAATATATTTGGTCGGCAAATTCCACATGGAGCAAGGTCATTTCAAAATTGCCGTCCCCACTCACCGTTGTGTCACCAATTGCCGCCAATTCATTGGTGGAGTCTGGGGTTTCTTGTGGCGAAGAAGACGGTTCGCTCTCGCTGGATTGCGGAGCGGAAGTTTCACCGCAGGCTGTCAGGGACAACACAAGCACTGTCGCCAGCAGCAGGACAAAGGTTTTCCTCATGGCAACTCCTCCTAATACCGTGGTTGATACTGATAGATATAGTATCGTTCAAACAAACGGGGATGTCAACTATTTCAGTTTTTCCTTCCGCAAAAAGGATGGGCTGGAAAGGCTGCCCCCTCTGTTACAGGACCGACTGACCTTGCCAAGGTCTTTCTTTTATTGTATACTGACCTCACCCATACCGGCCCTGCCGGGATCTTTTTTGCCAAGGAGGTCCCCGCCATGCCCCCGCAAGCGACCACTTCCGCCACCCGGCTGCCCCCGCGCAAGGGGGCCAGTCTGCGCTGGCTGCCCTTCTTTTTCATCTTTCTGCAAAGCGTCCTCTACGGCTTTGGGGACCCCATCTCCAAGGTCGCCTATGAGGTCCTGCCCGTCTACTCCCTGCTCACGGCCCGCTATGCCATCGCCCTGGTCTTTCTGGTGCTTCTCTTCGGCCGGCGCATCCGCCGGGGGCTGCGCCAGACCAGCTGGCGGGACTGGCTGCTGCCCAGCCTGTGCATGGGCGGGGCCTACATTGCGGGAAACATCGCCCTGGAGCTCACCGCCGCCACCTCGGTGGCCTTTCTCCGCTCCCTGTCCACGGTGATGACCCCCCTGCTGGCGCTGGCTTTTTACCAAAAACCCTTTGGGAAGAAGCACATTCCCATTCAGCTGCTGGTGATCGTGGGGCTGTATCTGCTGTGCGGCCTGGGCGGGCTGTCGGGCTTTGGCTGGGGGGAGGTCTTCTCCCTGCTGTCGGCCCTGCTGCTGGCCGGGTCCCTGATTTTTGGGGAAAAGGCCCTGGACCGGGTGGACCCCATCACCCTGACCAGCCTGCAGACGGCCGCATCGGTGGTCATGGCCCTGGTGTGCGCCCTTCTGTTTGACAAGGGCATCCACCTCAAAGGCGCCGGCCCCACCGTGTGGCTGACCATCGTCTACCTGGCCCTGCTGTGTACCGTGGCGGGCTATCTGCTGCAGAACGCCGCCCTGGGCTTTCTCTCCTCCCGGACGGTGGCCCTGCTGCAATGCTTCTGCCCGGTGATGACGGCGTTTTTCTCCCGCATCCTGCTGGGAGAAACCCTGTCGGCCGCCGGGATGGCGGGGGCGGTGATCATCCTGGTGTGTGTGGCGGCGGAGACCCTTCTCTCTGATGAGAGAGGGCCAGAGCTGCCGGAGGGTGAACAAGAGGACACGAAGAGCCCCTGACCGAGGGCAAAATAATAGGACTGCGGTAGAACGTGGGACGTTCTGCCGCAGTCCTTTTTTGTGCGGGCGGGGGTGGCCTGTCCTTCTCTTCTCCACTTGTGGGGCAGACGCGGCAGGGCGCTGCCGCGGGGGGCTTTGTTCCCCACGGATGTGGGGAACGGGACGCGGCGCGCTGCCGCGGGGGGCCCGGTGGCCCACCGGGTGGGGAGGGGGAGCAGCCTGCTCCCCACGGGGGGCGCCCCCCTCAAGGGCCCTTGATCTTCAAACTGAGTTTCAATAGGTAGGACTGCGTGTCCTCAGTAGCAAAGTTATTGATGAGGTCCTCTTCGTACAGGTCCCCATCCACCTCATACCCCTGCTCGTGAACCCACTCCCACAGCCGGCGGCAGGCGTCGTACTCCGAGACATAGGACCCCTGGTGATACAGCACCGCATAGGTCCCCGCCGGGCGGATGCGGACCTCCCACCCGGTGGTCCCCGGCGGCACCACACAGTAGTAATGGTCCTCGAAAAACCGCCCCTGCTCTAAGCTCTCCCGGCAGATGATGTCCCCCGGGGCCTGGGAGGGGCTGCCCTGGGCCCGGGCCCAGGTGAGCAGCTGCCGGACGTGGAGCAGATACACCGCCTCCTGAAACCCCGCCCCGGCAAAGTCCGGGGCCTCCACCACCGCGCACCACACCTCGGGACACTCCTCCAGCCGGAACTGGCCCGGACAGACCTGAGCCGCCTGCTGGGCCTTGCTGCGCACGTTGTGAAGCAAAGCCTCCATCTGGTCCAGCCGCCGGCGCTCCTGGGCCAGGGCCTCCTCCTTCTCCCCCAGCAGCTCCAGAAGGGCCTGGGGGCTGCGCTTGGCCAGGTAGTCCCGGATCTCCCCCAAGGGGGTCCCCAGCCGCCGCAGGGCGGCGATGAGATCATACACCGGCAGCTGGCGGGCAGAATAGTACCGGTACCCGTTCTCCCCCACCCACTGGGGCTTGAGCAGGCCGATGTGATCGTAGTGGAGCAGGGTGTCCTTCTTCACCCCGCACAGGGCGGCAAACTCCGCCGTCTTGAAGCGGTGCTTTTCCATGGCCTTCCTCCCGATGAAAAAATTTTTCGTTTCCCCCTTGACTCTGGGGTAACTCCATAGTTTATCCTTAGTATAACAAACGAAGCAATCGTCCGCAAGGACCAAATCTTGATCTGAGGTGAATCCCGTGTTATCCCCATCCGCCCCCAGTCGTTCCTGGAAAACCTTTCTGCACTACGTCATCCCCTCTGTGGCCGCCATGGTCCTCTTTTCCTCCTACACCATCGTCGATGGCATCTTTATCTCCAAGGGAGTGGGAGAGCTGGCCCTGGCCGGCGTGAATATCTCGCTGCCCTTTATCAACTTCCTCTCCGGCGTGGCCATCCTCCTGTCCATGGGCACCTCCACCCTGTGTGCCTTCGCCCTGGGGCAGGGGGACCATGAGAAGGCGGAGAAGATCTTTACCCAGACGGTGGCCATCATCGTGGGCATTTCCATCGTCATCACCATCGCCGTCTCCCTTCTCTCCGAGCCCCTGGCCTATTTCTTAGGCGCAGGCCCCCAGACCGTGGGCTACAGTGCCCAGTACCTCCATGTGGTCTGCCTGTTCTCCCTGTGCTTCATCCTCTCCTACTGTCTGGAAGTGATGGTCAAGGTGGACGGCGCGCCCCAGCTGGCCATGTTCGGCGTGGGCGTGAGCTTTCTCATTAACGTGGGCCTGGACTATCTCTTCATCATGGTCTGGCACTGGGGGGTCTTCGGCGCCGCCCTGGCCACGGGCCTGGCCCAGCTGGGCAGTCTGATCTTCTTCCTGATCTACTTCCTGTCCGGCAAGTCCAACCTCCGCTTCCGCCGCTTCTCCTTCCATCCCAAGGAGCTGCGCCGCATCCTCCCCCTGGGCATCGCCGACTGCTCCATTGAGCTGATGCTGGGCTTTCTCACCCTGCTGTATAACCACGTCATCACCAGCCTCTTAGGGGAGAGCAGCCTGCCCATCTACGCCGTCATCGCCTACATCAGCCTCCTGGTCTCCATGGTCATGCAGGGCATCGCCCAGGGCATGATGCCCCTGGTCAGTCTGGCCGTGGGTGAGAAGGACCAGAGCGCCATCCGCCTGTATCTGCGCCGCGCCTTTTTGACGGTGCTGGTGGTGGGGGCTGTGGTGGAGCTGGTGTGTCAGGCCGCCCCCGGGGTCATCGTCTCCCTGCTGCTCAGCGGCGACAGTTCCCTGTTTGACGAGACGGTCACCGCCCTGCGCCTGTACGCCCTGTCCTACCTGCCCGCCGGCATCACCATCGTCCTGGCCGGCTACTTCGCCGCCCTGGGCAAGGCGGGCGCCTCCGCCCTGCTGTCGTTGGGCCGCGGCTTCGTGCTGCTGCCGGCGGCCATTCTGGGGATCTATCTCCTGGGGGCCGGGTCGGTGATCTGGACTGCCGCCCTCATCGGCGAGCTGCTCAGTCTGGCCCTGGGTCTGGTGCTCCTGCGCCGGAAGAAGGCCCTGTAACCCTTTGCTTACCTCTTTTCTCTCTCTTCGCATAGCACCCCCCGAAGGAAACCTCCTTCGGGGGGTGCCGCGCGTCTGCCCGGTCACACCAGGCGTTTTTTCATATAGTAGCGGTCAAAGCCGTCCTCCTGGACCCGGTCGTAGATGGTGTAGCCCCGGCGCAGGTAAATACTTTGGGTACGCCGGTACTCCACATGGGTATACAGCCGGCACTCCTTCTTGCCCTGGGCCCGGATATAGTCCTCACACACGTCCATGAGGGCCCGGCCGGCGCCGGTGCCCTGGGGCCAGGCGGCCAGCACGTCCATCCACATGACCTCCCCTTCCCCGTCCTTGATGAGCACATAGCCCACCACTTCTTCCCCTTCCACCGCCACAAAGAGCGTGTGGTCCTTCAGGGACTGGCAATAGTCCTCCTTCATGGGCCCCGGGGTCTGGCCGATGCGCAGGATGTAGTCCCGGAAGGAATTGACGCAGCAGGTATACACCCCCGGCATGTCTTCAAAGCGCGCCCGTCTGATCTTCACAATACTCCCTCCTTATGCAAAAAGACTGGTATACCAAAAGGATACCAGTCTTTTTCCGCACACGCAAGACGTGTGGCAAATTATAGGTCGCAGGCCGTCAGGTCGGCAAAGGTCTGCCGGCGCACCGCCAGCCGGGCCTGGCCCTGCCGGACCATCACCAGGGCGGGCCGGCAGAGGCGGTTGTAGTTGGAGGCCATGGTGAAGTTATAGGCCCCCGTGGTGAGCACCGCGATCAGATCATCCCGGCCCAGGTGGGGCAGGGTGATGTTTTCCTGGATCAGGTCCCCGCTCTCGCAGCACCGGCCGGCGATGGTGCACACGAAGTCTCTCTCGTCGTTCATCCGCCCGGCGGGCAGGACGGTGTAAGGGGCCTGATAGAGGGCGTAGCGGGGGTTGTCGGTCATGCCCCCGTTGACGGTGAGGTAGCTGCGATACCCGTCAATGGTCTTTTCCCCGCCCACCCGGTAGAGGGTCAGGCCCGCATCGGCCACAATGCTCCGGCCGGGCTCCAGCAAAATGCGGGGCAGGGGGTAGTCCTTGGCCAGGCAGCCCTTGGTCAGGTGGTCGGCCAGGGCCTGGATGTTGGCGGGGATGTCCACCACCGGGTCGCTCTCCCGATAGCGCACCCCAAAGCCGCCGCCCAGGTTCAGGGTCCGGGCCACGAAGCCCAGCTCCTGCCGCAGCCCCTGGGCAAAGTCCAGCAGGATGTCCACGGCGTCGCAGAAGGGGTCGGCCTCAAAGATCTGGGAACCGATGTGGCTGTGGAAGCCCTCCACATCCAGGTGCTCCATGCGCAGGGCGGCGGCCACGAAGCGGGCAGCCTGCCCGGTCTCGATGGGCACCCCGAACTGGCAGTCGATGCGCCCGGTGTTGATGGCCTGGAGGGTGTGGGGGTCGATGCCGGGGGTCACCCGCAATAACACCCGCTGGCGCTTGCCCCGCTGGGCAGCGGCCCGGTCCAGGGCTTCCAGCTCCTGGTGGTTGTCCACGATGAAGCAGCCCACGCCGCTCTCCAGGGCATAGGCGATGTCCTCGTCGGTCTTGTTGTTGCCGTGGAAGTAGAGCTTGTCCGCCGGGAAGCCCCCGGCCAGGGCAGTATAGATCTCCCCGGGGGAGACCACGTCTGCCCCCATGCCCTCCTCCTCCAGCACGGGATACAGGCCCTTGAAGCACAGGGCCTTGCCGGCAAACAGGGGCATGGACCCCGCCGGCAGCCACCGGGCCATGGCCCGGACATAGGTGCGGCAGTTCTCCCGCACCCGGTCCTCGTCCAACACGTACAGGGGGGCGCCGAACTCCTCGGCCAGCCCCACGGTGTCCAGCCCGCCTACGGTCAGGTGGCCCTGGTCATTGATCCCCAGATTGTCATACAGCATAGATGTTTTCCTGTCTTTCTATGGTTTCTCTCTCACAGGCCCAGCAGGTGGTCCATGTGGTACAGGCCCGCCGGCTGGCCCACCACGAAGTGGGCGGCGGCCAGGGCGCCCTCGGCAAAGAGGGCCCGGTCGTGGGCCTGGTGCTTGAGGGCGATGGTCTGATTGTCGGTGGCGAAGATCACCTCGTGCTCCCCCACCACGTTGCCCATGCGCAGGGCGTGGATGCCGATTTCGTTGGGCTGGCGCTTGTGCTGGCCGGAGCGGCCAAAGACGTACTCTGCGTCCGGCCGCTGGCTCTTCACCGCGTCGGCCAGGAGCAGGGCGGTGCCGCTGGGGGCGTCGGCCTTCCGGTTGTGGTGGGCCTCCACGATCTCCACGTCGCAGCCCTGGAAGATGGCGGCGGCCTGCCTCACCAGCTTGGCCAGCAGGGCCACGCCGATGGACATGTTATAGGACTGGAAGATGGGGATCTCCTTGGCCCCCTCCTCCAGACGCCGGAACTCCTCGGGGGTGTAGCCGGTGGTGGCGGCCACCAGGGGGAGCTTCCGGCCCACGCAGTAGTCCACCAGCTCCCCCACCCCTTCGTGGAAGGAGAAGTCGACGACCACGTCTGCCGGGCCGGTATAGTCGGCCAGGGCGGCATAAAAGCCCTCCCCGCCGGAGCGGTCCACCGCCGCGGCCAGGGTGTGGCCCTGCTCGGCCAGCAGGCGGCAGACCTGCTGGCCCATGCGTCCGGCGGCGCCGTTGACGATGATATTCATAGGAATGCTTCCTTTCTCTTACACCTGGATGCCCAGTGCCCGCATCCGCTGGAGCATGACCTGATAGTGGTCCTCCTCCATGGGCACCAGGGGCAGACGGAGGTAGTTCTCACAGAAGCCCATGGCGGCCATGGCGGCCTTGACGGGGATGGGGTTGCTCTCGCAGAAGAGGGAGCGGACCAGGGGCATGAACTGGCACTGGAGCTGGGCAGACCCTGCCACGTCCCCGGCGAAGAACTTGTCGGTGAGGGCCACCGTCTGGGCGGGGATGACGTTGGAGAGCACCGAGATGCAACCCTGGCCGCCCATGGCCAGGATGGGGACGATCTGGTCGTCGTTGCCGGAATAGATGTCCAGCTTATCCCCCACCAGGGAGAAGGTTTCGACGATCTTGGAGATGTCGCTGTTGGCCTCCTTGATGGCGGCGATGTTGGGGTGCTCGGCCAGCTTGACATAGGTGGCCGAGTCGATGCCGATGCCGGTGCGGGAGGGGACGTTATAGAGGATGACGGGCTTGGTGCTGGCGTCGGCGATGGCGTTGTACATGGTGACCAGGCCCTTCTGGGTGGTCTTGTTGTAATAGGGGGTGACCACCAGCACGGCGTCGGCGCCGGAGGCGCAGGCGCTCTTGGTCAGCTCCACGGCGTAGTCGGTCTCGTTGGAGCCGGTGCCGCAGATGACGGGGACCCGACCGTTGACATATTCGCAGGCATAGGCCATGACCTTGCGGTGCTCGGCGTCGGTGAGGGTGGAGCTCTCGCCGGTGGTGCCGCAGATGACCAGGGCGTTGATCCCCTGGACGATCTGCCAGTCGATGAGCTTGCCCAGGCGGTCATAGTCCACGCCGGTGGGGGTGGTGGGGGTGATGAGGGCGGTGGCGATGCCGCGGAAAATGGGAGTCGAGTTCTTCATGGTAGGTTCCTCCTGCATAATACAATGTCCTGCCCGATCTCCCTGCGGCCGGAAATGGCAACAAAAAAATCAAGCAAGCTATGCGGGGATAGCTGCTTGATAACATCACATGCACCACTGACAAGCCTGTCAGGGGCGACTGTATCAAGGATAGCCCTCCGCAAATTTTACCATTTGCGACAGTCGGGCAACTCTTAGTTTGCCCGCCCAGCACGGCCTCCCTTGCAGTGAAGACCGCCTTCGGCGTCCACCCCTTTCCCCGGACCTGCCCTGCACGGCATTGGCGTCGGGTACTGATGGTGCAACGCGCCTCTATCTCTGGTTGCCCTATATGGTACGGGATTTGGCCCCGTTTGTCAAGGGATTTTTTCGGGTTTTCTCCACAAAATCTCCCCCTTGCCCCGGCAGAAATCCCGTGACAAGGGGGGGAAGGTGTGCTAAAATGGGGCCAAACTTTTCTATCCGACAGATCAGCCAGGAGGTATCCCCCATGGAAAAATTCCCTGACGGCGTCACCGGTCTGCACTCCCCCGACGACTTCGACCTGCTCTCCCTGGGCATCCTGCCCCAGGAGGAGGAGCCGGAGCCCGAGGATGAGGACGATGAGCCCCGCATCAACCCCCTCCACGACATGGACAGCCTGGAGTTTCTCCTCTGGGTCGAACAGGAGGCTGCCCGGGAGCAGGCCCGCCGGGCCAAGGAGAAGGAGGCTGCCGCCTCCCCCAAGGACCCCAAAACACCCTGACGCCCAGCGCCCCGCCGCACTTACTTTTGGTGCGGCGGGGCGCTTTTTTCTCACAGGTTTTTCACAAACAGGGCCCGGATGGCATTCAGGACCGCCAGGATCATCACCCCCACGTCGGCGAAAATGGCCAGCCACATGTTGGCGATGCCCAGGGCCCCCAGCACCAGGCACAGGCCCTTGACCCCCAGGGCAAAGGCGATGTTCTGATAGACAATGGCCAGGCACTTTTGGGAAATGCGGATGGCCTTGGCGATCTTCCGGGGGTCGTCGTCCATGAGGACCACGTCGGCGGCCTCGATGGCCGCGTCCGAGCCCATGGCCCCCATGGCGATGCCGATGTCCGCCCGGGAGAGGACGGGGGCGTCGTTGATGCCGTC